>JAVHLO010000569.1:1144-2374 GCA_031082105.1 Planctomycetota bacterium | reverse complement strand
ACACCCAGCCACGCGAACCTTCCAGGCGCTGAGAATCGCCGTCAATCGCGAGTTGGACAATTTGAAGGCCTTCATGGACCGCCTTCCGGAATGCCTTGGACCGCGCGGCAGGGTGTGCATCATCTCCTATCATAGTCTCGAAGACCGTATTGTCAAGCACGCGCTCAAGCGCCTTGCTCAAACGCGGATTGTAGAAATCGTTACACGGAAGCCGATAAGACCTACGGCAGAAGAAGTCGGCTTGAACCCTCGTGCCCGCAGCGCGAAACTGCGAGTGGCACAGAAGGCGGAAACGCCGCCGGAGCCGCGGCCGTGATTGGCCCGGATTCGGTCGGTGTCGGAATCCGGACCGAATCTGCGTTGATGGTCATGTGAAGAGGAGTCGCCTATGCGCGTGCACCGGTTGATACTGCTGATCATCTTCGTCGGACTGTTCGGCCTCTGGACAGTGTGGCAGCAGGTCCAGACCGTGCGGACAGGCTACAAATGCGATGCCGCCCGGCGCCGTATTGAAACACTGCGCAACGAACAACACCAGCTCCAGTTCCAGGTGGCGCGGCTCCGCTCGCCCGAAGCGTTGATGGCCAAGAAGGCCGCATTCGCGCTGGACCTCTCGGATCCGACCGGCGTTTCCCTGGTCTCGGCGAAAGAACTCAAGGCCATCGTGGCTGCAGCCCAGTCCGGCGCGGTCGCACGCGACGAGCGGACACCGACAGCGCCGTCCCAATCGAATTCCAATTTCATCGTGGTCGAGCGCGACCGTGAAGCAGGGAGACACAGGTAGTGGCGAATCCGCCGAATGCAAGACCCGATCGAGCGCGGCTTCTCAGGGAAGTCCTGGCGGAGCCTCCGTATGATCACGATGCGGCCACACGGGGGAGGATCGCAGTCGCGACACTACTCGTGCTCGGCGTCTTTGTCCTGCTCGGCTTTCACCTGTACAAGATCCAGTGTGTAAAGCACGAGACTTTCCTGGAGCGCCGCAACGAACAGAGCATCGCGACGGTGTCGACCGAAGCGAGAAGAGGCTCCATTTTCGATCGGCACGGACGCCCGCTCGCACTCTCGAGACTGGTCAAGTCCGTCTACGCCGTGCCGGAGCAGGTCGAGGATGTTCGCGAGACCGCAAACGCGCTCAGCCGCATCCTGGGCATGGACGCGCAGGAAATCGCGGCCAGGCTCGTACCTAAGGATGGGGAAGAGAACAAGCAGTTCGTCTGGATCAAGAGG
>JAVHLO010000569.1:0-1134 GCA_031082105.1 Planctomycetota bacterium | reverse complement strand
ATATCACAGGAGCAGGCGGATGCGGTCGCCTCACTCAAGCTGCCCGGCGTGGCCTTCCGCGAAGAATACAAGAGATGCTACATGAACGGCCGGACGGCCTGTCATGTCCTCGGCTTCACGAACATCGACGAGGTGGGCATGGAGGGCGTCGAGGCCGTGCTCGATCCGCTGCTGAGCTCGAAACGCGGTTCTCAGGTGCTCATGCGGGACGCGCTGGGCAGGAAGATCACGCCGGCAAATGGCCCCGATTCCGAGAGCGATGCCCGCGACGGAAAGGACCTGTACCTGTCGCTCGACCTCGTCGTCCAGCAGATACTTGAAGAAGAACTCGACGCGCTCTGTGTCAAGTGGACCCCCGCATCCGTCAGCGGCATCGTCATGGACCCGTCGACCGGCGATATTCTCGCGCTGGCCAACCGGCCGGCGTTCGACCCGAACGATCCCGCGGCCTACCCATACGAGGCGCGGCGGAACAGGGCGTTGACCGATCCCATCGAGCCGGGCTCAACCTTCAAGCCGTTCATCCTTGCGGCGGTCCTCCAGGAGAAGCTGGTGTCGTTGTCGCAGCGGATCGATTGCGAGAACGGTGTCTTTACCCGCGGTGGCAGGACCCTTCGCGACGCGTCGTCGCACGGCGTGATGACGGTCGAGGAGATCGTGTCCAAGTCGAGCAATATCGGGATGGCTAAGATCGGCATCATTCTGGCTTCCGCCTGCGGCAGAGAGGTGATGCGGGACTGGGTGCGCGCGTTCGACTTCGGCACAAGGACCGACTGCGACATGCTTCCTCTCTCCGCGGAGAGTCCGGGCAAGGTCACGGAGCTGCGCAAATGGAGCGATTACACCACGACCTCAGTTTCGATGGGACACGAGATAAGCGTCACGCCGATGCAGTTGGTCAAAGGCTACTCTGCGCTGGCGAACGATGGGGTGCTTCTGCAGCCGAGGATCGTGCTGGCCGCTGTCGAACCCGGTTCCGGCGCGCGGCCGGACCTCGTGTATCCCGAACCCGTGGTCGTCAGGAGAGCCGTCAGGCACGACATCACCGGTAAAGTCGTCGGCGTGATGTGCAAGGTGGTGACCGATGGTACCGGGAAGAAGGGCGCGGTGCAGGGGTACGTGGTCGCTGGAAAG
>JAVHLO010000568.1 GCA_031082105.1 Planctomycetota bacterium | reverse complement strand
GGGCCCCGACTGCGGTCGGGATCGCGGCTGCGGCCTTGAGATTCAGGGGGTTGTACTCGTCCGACAGAAGTCCCCCTTTCGCAAGGGGCACTTCGGCCCGACTGCGCAATCCTCGAACTTTCTCTGTGCCTCCGTGCCTCTGTGGCTTTTTCAACTCCGAACGTAGAAGAAGAACATGTGCTACGCAATTCCGGGTAAGATCACCGGGCTCGACGGCCGGGTCGCGACCGTAGACTACTACGGCGAGAAACGCAACGCCTACATCGATCTCGTCCCCGACCTGACGATCGGCAGCTACGTGTATGCCCAGGGCGGGTTCGTTGTCAGCCGGATCTCGGAGGCCGCGGCGCAGGATATTCTGAAGGACTGGCGCGAGCTCTTTTTCAAGCTCCAGGAGACCGACCGCAGGCTCTCGAACGACCCGAAGACGCTCTACGAACGGGCCAATGCCATCAGACAGAAGCACCAGGGCAACTCCTGCTGCATCCACGGAATACTGGAGTTTTCGAACTACTGCGCCCGGAACTGCCACTACTGCGGAATCCGGCGCGACAACAAGAAGCTGACCCGCTACCGGCTCGACACGAACGAAATCCTCGAGGCCGTCGACTACGCCTCGAACAAGCTCGGATTCAAGGCGCTCGTCCTCCAATCCGGCGAGGATGTTTGGTACACCGACGACAAGCTCCACGAGATAGTGACGGAGATCCGCAAGCGCTGCCCGGTCTTGATCTTCGTGAGCATTGGCGAGCGAGACCTCTCTACGTTCAAGCGGCTGTACGACGCGGGCGCGCGCGGTGTGTTGCTGAGGTTCGAGACGAGCGACGAGGCGCTGTATTCCAGGCTGAAACCTGACTCGAAGCTGAAGACGCGCCTCGAGATGCTCAAGGCGCTGCGCGAGATGGGCTATCTCATCATCACGGGCTTCCTCGTCGGCCTGCCGAAGCAGAAGGGAAAGGACATCCTCGAGAGTATCAAACTGACGGCCGAGCTCGGGGCGGAGATGTTCTCATTCGGCCCGTTCATCCCGCATCCGGAGACACCGCTGAGCGGCGCCGCGCTGCCGTCACTGGAACAGATGCTGAAGACGATCGCGCGCGCAAGGCTTACGACCCCGGACGCGCGGATACTTGTAACGACGGCGCTCGAGACACTCGACAAGGAGAACGGCGCGAGGCAAGGGCTGATGGCCGGGGCGAACTCGCTGATGATCAACGTCACGCCGTTGAAATATCGCAAACTCTACGACATCTACCCGAACCGGGCCGGCGTGGAAGACGACACCAACTCCCGGATCGACTCCGTCCTCAAGCTCCTCTACTTGCTCGGCCGCGCGCCCACCGACCTCGGTGTCGCGCTCGAGACCGCATCGAAGACCATGTCGTAGGACACACGCGGTCAGAGCCGCGCGCGTCAGCAAGCGGCCAACCGCTCTCTCAGAACGCCAGCGTTGTTTGACGCCAACCTGCTCGTTTGGGCCGCTCCTGTCATCCCGTGGAAGGGGATATCCAGTCGACCCGCTCTCCTGTCATTCCCGCGCAAGCGGGAATCCAGCCCAGCGCGAAAAAAAACGCCCTCCATGTCATGCTGAACTCGGTTCAGCATCGCCTACACTCAAGACTCCATCCCCTGTCATTCCCGCGGAAGCGGGAATCCAGTTGTTGCGAAGGACTGGCGACATGGCCGGCGTGGTAGCGGCGCGCATCCGTGAACATGAACGCGAGCCTCTGGGACCGCCGGCATCCCTGCCGGCACTCCTCCTCCAACAATTGCAGGATCCCCACCGGTTGAACGATCCTGCCATCAAGAGTGGCGTCGATCCCTGGCGAGTCACTGCGGCAGCTCGAAAACGGGACAGGGACTTGACGAGACCTAACGAGAGGGAATATGACTTCTCGTCGAATATCGATTTCGCTTGCGACACAGACCGGCCGCGGCGTAATGGACACGGGAGACCCTTGACTTCTCGCGGTGTGCACGGTATGATGGCCTATCCTTACGTTGCGCCGAAGCGACGCGGCTAGTCGAATGGGAACGGCGAGATTTCGGTCTGGGTGCTTGAACCAAGGGAAACGGGAACGAGACAGAGCCGCGAATCGCAGCCTTTGGTTATTCTATATTCGAGGTCTGACCCCAGAGTTTCTCCGGCGCGGGATGTAGCGGTGTATCTGTTGAAGACGAAGAGCACGCTGGGGAACAGGAAGATAGGAGAGCTGTTCGGAGTGACGTCGGGGGCGGTGACGAAGGCGGCGCTGCGCGCGAAAAAAGACTGGCTGGCCGACGGGAAAACGAGAAAGAAGGCCGAGCGGATAGCGAATTCGATCTTCGGCGCGTAGAGGCAGGTAGTATCGTATTCAAGATGTGACCCCAATCTTCACTTGTCATGATTTCTCAGACCCGCATCTTTGC
>JAVHLO010000567.1 GCA_031082105.1 Planctomycetota bacterium | reverse complement strand
GCGTTTCTTGGTCTCCTGGTTTCCCTAGCGCGACTTTCCTACTTGTTCCCTCGGAACAAGTAGGAAAGTCGCGCTAGCGTGAGTTCCCAGGCGTCCGGACGGCCTTTTCCTACTTCGTGGCTTGTATATACGAACTTCCCTGCATCGCTCGCAGATCCAGGAGCTCGACCATGCGCTCCTGCTGCGCGTCCAGCCGGGTGTAGCTGATCTGCGCTCGACGGCGCCCTCGCGACTCCCCACCTTTCCTTCGGGACGCCAGCCCGTACACCTCTTGGATCCGCGTCAGCCCTCGCAGCATCTCTTGCAGGCTCACCTTCATCCCGCCACGCATCACTTTCCGGTGCAGCAGCGACGCCAAGGTCAGGGCGCTCAGGCAATACAACGCATGCACCCGGATCTTGTCGTCCGTCCAATGGAAGAGCGGCCGCCACGTCATAAAGACCGGGTCCTTCATGTCGCGGAACGCCCGCTCCACATGGCGCTGACCCCGGTACGCCAGAATGATCTCCTCCGTCGTCCACGACTCCTGATCCGTGAACAGAATCCTCTTGCCCAGCACGTCTCGCGTCAGCCGCCCCAGCTCTGTCTGATCCGTCTCGTACCTGATCTCGAGGCGCCCGCGACGAACGCGCACGTGCACCTTCAGCAGGCGGGAAACGTACTGGCCGCCCGCCAGAATCTTCCCGATCCGCGCCTTCAGGCTTTCCTGCGTGTAGCCCTTCCCGGTCTCTTCCCGCTCATGCCAGCGCCAAACGGCCCTCTGGAGGTCCCGTAGCTGGCGTCGCCGCTTGCGCAGGTGCTGCGCGATCCCGCGCAATTGGCCGCGCAGCAGTCCTTCGCTGCGCGTCACCACGATCCCCCAGGTACGCTTGAACACTTCCTTTCGCGTCCGGTAGGCGAGGACCCCCTTCAGCCGCGCATCGTCGAGGGCCTCGAACTTGGAGAGCGGCACGGCCAATAGATCGCTATGGTGGCTCGGGACGAACGAGCCCACGACGTGATACGGGCTGTCGGCCACCGCCTGCAGGTTGTCCTCGGCGTTGTTCCCCTTGTCGAAGACCAGCGTCACGTCCTCGCAGTGCTCCGCCAATAGCCGGTAGCGCTGCACCAGTCGGTCGATAAGCCCACGCAACTCGACTGAGTCCGGGCGGTTGCCGGGGTAAATATCCCACAGCAGCGGGACGTGGAAATCCGCGGAAACCAGAAGTCCCAGACTCACGATCCGCAGGTCCGTCCTCTTCGACTTGGCGTGTCCGCGCCGGGCGAGTTCCGACATCGTCACCGAGTCCATAAACGTGTCGAAGTTGGTCCCGTCGTAGAACAACGTCCGTACATCCAGCGAGTACCGATCCAGAACGGCCTTGACGAGGTCCTCCTGGATGCGCCCCAGCCGATCCTGCGTCAGATAGCCCATGTGGTCCCAGAACCGCTGGCTGGAGAGCGCTTGCGGCGAGATCCCCAACAGTCGAGGCAGGGCGGTCGCGCGGTACCACGAGCGCATCTTGCGCTTGCTGCGCGGCGCCACGACTCGATTGATCGCCGCCAACAGCATGTATTGGCCGACGGAAGGGCCCTGATCGCGCTTGGGCGCGTGTCGATCCACGATCGCGACGAACCCGAGTTCCCGCGCCACGGCCAGCACGGCGGCGCTGCCGCCAAACTCGACGACGAGCGACTCCTTGGCCGCCGGCCGTCCCTTCAGCAGGGCCTCCCCCAGATCCTGGGCCGTCCCCAGGTGCCGCAGGACGACGAGGCGCGGCCTTCCGTCCGGTCCGCGCCGCGAGGTGACCAGACGGTAATACGAGTAACCGCGGGACGTATAGGCCTGAACGGTAGCCATTCTCTTTGAGGTTCAGTATATACCATAGCAGCCGGAATGTCAATATAGTACTGATGCGCTGGCAGATGCCACAATACGGGCATTCTCGCGCTGTGGTCGTGCCACTATTCCGTATATACAAACATAATCGAAAGGCTCGGGGACGCCGGAGCTCAGTAGAGGCAGCAGAAGTGTCCGAAATGCCCGAACGGCGAACAGACCAGAAGAGTGACTTCTCGAATCAGCGTGTAAGTCGCATTGCTCCTAAGATAATTCACGGCCGCCACGGATATGCGTGATCGACTTCCACTGCCGCCGGGACTTGCAGAACCTCCGGCGCCGCCGCCGCTCGTTCCTCTTGCGAACGAGGATGTCATCGAGCCTGATCGTTGTGAAGCGCTGCCCTTCGAATCTCGGGCGGCGCAAATCCTTCCCGGGATTCCGGCGGATCATTTCTTCGACCACGTGCTCCGCAATGACGTAGTCGTGACACGCGGCCGCCATCTTCGGGAAGAACTTGGCCGGAGAGATCTCCTCGGGCTCGATCCCCGCCTCCGAGGCCACCTCCGCCCTCCGCGTGGCGCAGGCGGAGG
>JAVHLO010000566.1 GCA_031082105.1 Planctomycetota bacterium | reverse complement strand
GACGCTATGCACAAGGACAAGAGAAAGGGTCAAGATCGTGGGTTCACTCTCATTGAACTGCTGGTCGTCGTAGCGATCATCGGAGTGCTTGCTGCGTTGTTGCTGCCCGCGCTGGCTTCAGCGCGAAAGCAGGCTAAGAAAAGAGACTGCACGAACAACCTGAAGCAGCTCGGCCTTTATATGAATCTGTATTGCAGCAAGTACGGCAGTGAGTCGGCCTATCCTCCGACAAACGGGAGCCCGAACTTCCTGAATTACTTGAGGAGTGTGCCGACAACGTCGTCCGCGATGGCGGGCAACTCGCACGGGTTGTTTGTCTGCAAGGTCGCCGGTACGATGTCAAGCACGACAGCGCTTGACTACCGGTACCCGGCATCGTCCCGGACGATCAACGACACACAGCAGCCCAACTGGCCGATCGCCAGCGACCGCGGCTCGAACCATGATGCGAACCTGATGGACGACATCAACGTCCTTCTGTTCGACGGCAGCGTTCAAGCTGCTGCAACGTCGCATCACCTGTGGACGAGCTGTGTGGGAACGGCGGCCGCATCCTGGATGCAGGGTCCGTAGAGATGAACACGTGCACGCGGCGAGCGTGCAGTCGGAATCGTAGAGAGTGAATCTGAAATGGGGGCAGGCTGTTTCCATGCAGCCTGCCTCCACTTTTACATCAACGACTGCGTAGGAGGAAGACCGCATGGCGCGAAGGATATGGCCGTTCGCATGGGTAATCCCGTTTCTGCTCGTTTGCGGCGGCGATGGCTTTGCAGAGCTGAAGAAGAGGTGGCGGCTCGAGTTCGAGGGCGGCGAGCCCAGAACGTTCACCTACGCAGATCCCGCAGATAATCGCACGAACCTGGTCTACGTCATCTTCAAGGTGACGAACAAGATGGACCAGGACTGCCCGCTGATGCTCGACGTGACGCTGCGCACCAATCGCGGAAAGTTCTACCGTCCGCGTCCCATGCCCGGCGCTGAGGAACAGATCGTCTGTCAGGAATTGAAACTCGGCGGATATTCCGTCGCTGAGAGGAAGGAGCGGATCGCCGAACTCAAAGAGGCGGGGCGCTACGTGACCTTGTATGAAGTGGCGCTCAAGAAGCCGGTTCTCAAACCCGGCGAGTCGATCGAAGTGC
Organism: Planctomycetota bacterium; assembly: GCA_031082105.1. GTDB lineage: Bacteria > Planctomycetota > MHYJ01 > JACQXL01 > JAVHLO01 > JAVHLO01. The sequence continues at coordinate 1,277 of JAVHLO010000566.1, read as the reverse complement.
TCGCCTGCTTTCCGAACGTGACCTACAACATCGACGAGCTCTACATTTATGTGTCCGGACTCGTCGACGTTGTGAAGTACAACTACGTCGCCGCCCGCGCGGCGCTCCGCGGAGAAAAGGCCGCCGACTCCATCTATGAGTACGAGAACAACGTTCTGATGCTCACCTACAAGATCACCGCGGCCGAATCCTATGTCCAGTTCAACCCGATGGAGTTCGTGGAGCGCAAGTGGCTCATCATGAACTTCGGCCCGATCGCGGACAAAGAGACGGTCAAGAGACTCGTCGATATACTCGACGACGCCGCCGTTGATGTCACGCTGAATGTCAAGGAGGAGGAAAAGAACATCGGCCAAGTCATCAAGGGAACCGTGAACCTCATCCTGAGGCTGTTGACGAACCAGGATTTCGGCTACGATGCCTCGAAGAGCGCAGAAGAGAACGAAATGGTCGGCAAGAATGCCAAGGAGTGGTGGGCGCTCAACTACAAGAAACTGGTCTTCGATGAGAAGAAGAACGTATTCCACGTTCCGGAATAGCAGAGGAGTCGCCACGGGACCTTTAGAGGTTGTATGATGAGACCTGCAAGCAGACACGTCACGCACCTGCGGGCATTTACGCTGCTCGAGCTCCTGGTGGTCATCGCGATCATCTCCATCCTCGCCGCGCTGTTGATCCCCGTGCTGGCCGCAGCCAGGAAGACCGCAAGAAAACGAACGTGCACGAACAACCTCAAACAGATCGGACTCATGGTGCATATCTACGTCGCGAAGTTCGGGTCCGGCCGGTACTACCCGCCGGCTTCCGGACATAGCTGGGTAGGGACCATGAGAAACGTGCCCACTTCCAGTCAGGCCGTGCTCGGCGGCCAGCCGGCCATCTGGGTCTGTGATGCGAGAGGGACGTTCATAACTTCCACTTCGTGCGACTACCGGTATCCGACCCCGCCGCCGACGCGGGTCATCACGGATCAGACGCCTGCGCACGTGCCGCTCATGGCGGACACGGTATCGAACCACGATCTCGAAACAATGAACGACGATGTCAACGTGCTGCTGGGGGATGGCAGCGTCAGGACCATTACCCCTCAAGATGCGCTATGGACGACCTGCAATAACCCTTCGATGTTGACCGGATCGAATACGCCCTAGCCGGACCTATTCATGAAGAAGCGTGGAAACGTCATTCCCGCTTTCGTGGGAATGACAGACTGTCCGGCCCTTCGCTAAAGGATATCCCCCGACGCGTCGGGGCATCTCCTTCACCGAAGGGCCGAG
>JAVHLO010000565.1 GCA_031082105.1 Planctomycetota bacterium | reverse complement strand
CAAGAAGGCCGAGGCGCAGGAGTTCCTCGCGCGGATCGAGGGCGACTCGCAGAAGCCCGTGATCGTCTACGATTGCCCCGGCGAGCACGCCGGCTGGGTGCGCGAACCCGCCCCGGGCAAGTGCCCCATGTGCGAAGAGACGCTGGTCATGCGCGAAGAGATGCCGCGCGGGATCAAGATCGCGAACGCCACCGTCGACGGTATGGAATTCAAGATGATCGACGACAAGCCGCCCCTGTACTACGGGTTCCTCGGCGGGACGCTTATCGGCGTGACGGACGAAGGCCTGTTGAAGACGATCGTGGCCAGGTTCAAGGCCGGACGCAGCGACGGCTCGCTGGCCACAGACCCGGCTTTTATCGCGTGCAGGGACCGAGTCGGCGGAGACAGTACTGCGCTGCTCTTCTTCATCGCCTCCGCAAACCGGATCATCGATAAGTTCATGGAGGAAGGCGACGAGGAGTCCGAGCGGATAGTGGACGCCTTCGGGCTGCGGACCATCGAGGGGTTCGCGATCGGCGCGGCGATCGAGCCAGGCGGGGTTGTCAAGGAGGGGGTCTACCTGCACGCCCCGGGCGAGCGCAAGGGGATCACGAAACTGCCGTCCTACGTGAGGCCGTGCGAACTCGACCTCGCCATGACGCCGCCCAACGCAATGGCAGCCGGAACGATGGACGTCGATTTCACAGGGCTGTACGATGAAGTCATGAATATCATCAAGGGCGCCGCGGGAGAGGAATGGCCGGAGGTCGAAGCGGATATCCGCGAGTTCGAGGAGAAGGCCGGATTGAACATCAGGAATGATCTCATCTGCTCGCTCGGCGGCCGGGTTCATCTCGCATCGATGCCGCTCGAAGGCGGTGGGCTGCTGCCGTCCGGTTTCTACGTGATCGACCTGAAGGACAGCGCGCGGTTCGAACGGGCGATCAACTCGCTCGTCACGTATGGCGAGAAGTGCGAGATAAGGACGATGCCGTTCAAGGGACGCGAGATCAAGTACTTCAGCCGGCTGCCGCAGAAGGAGACGCACTCGGTGATCATGGACGACATGAACTCACAGACCGCCCGCATGCAGATCGAGACGTTCCAGATCGTCATCGAACAGTATCGCCTTCAGAACGGCGCGTGGCCCGAGACGATCGAGGCGCTCGCGCCCGACATGTTGAGCGAGATACCGCTCGACCCGTGGGGCAACCAGTACGTCTATGAGTTCCCGGGCAAAGAAGGCGAGTTCGACCTGACCTCATTCGGCGCGGACGGTCAGCCCGGCGGAGACGGCGCCGCGGCCGACCTGACCAACCACAACATGGTCGGGTACGGCTCAGAGTCGACGGGACCGACGGAGTTCGGGAGACATTTCGACGAAGAGGAGATGTTCGGCCTTGCGATGCTCGGCAGCCTGCCGAACTGCTACTTCATCAAGGACAACAGGTGCTTCTTCGGCCCCATGGCGCAGGGACTGAAGGACGTGATCCGCATGTTCGAGGCCGGCGTCCTGCCCGCCCCGAGTGACGGTCATGCCCTCGCGACGAAGACCGCCTCAATCCCGAAGGGCACGCTCGCGCCGCAGTACAGCGACCTGAGACCGTTCGTCGGCGCCCTCTACAACACGCTGCTTCAGGGATTGACGGTCGCGGAGCCGATCATCGAGGTCGCGACTCCGATGCCGTTCCAGTTCGACACGGCGACGATGCCCTCGGCAAGCGCCATCACCCGTCACCTTGACTCACAGCTCTCGTGGGGGCTCAGCGACAAGGGCGGTATCTCCTACCATATCACTTCGTCCTCCGGGATAACCACGCTATTCGTAGGCGCGCTTGCGATGGCCGGGGCTGTGTCTGTGCCCTACATGATCCGGGCGCGGGGGCAAGCCCGTGAGATCGTCTGCATCAACAACCTCCGCCAGATCGGGATGTGCATCATCATCTACAGGGATCAACACGGCGAGGGCGTGAACTTCCCGCCGGGCACCGGTCGCGAGTTCCTGCACAACCTGATGACGCTGCCCACGCCCGAGAAGTCGATCTGCGTCGGGATGGAATCGTCCTTCCGCTGCCCCACCGGCGATCCGCTGCCGCCGGGTGGGATATCGTATCGCGGTCCAGTCCAGGAGCTGAAGAGCGATACGCCCTTCGAGATCCCGATCGTATGCGATTCGCCCGCGAACCACTCTGACGGGACCATCTGCGTGCTCTACCTCGACGGCCATGTCGAGACGCACTATCCGGGCACGCCCCAGTATATTCAAGCGCTGGAGATGACCAAGGAGTAGGCCGGCTCTCCAGGAAGGAACGTCCGCGAGTCCCCCTTGACAAAGGGGGATCTGGGGAGTCGTCCGCAAGTCCCCCTTGGTAAAGGGGGATTTGGGGGGTTGTCCGCAAGTCCCCCTTAGCAAAGGGGGATTCAGGGGGTTGTCGC
>JAVHLO010000564.1 GCA_031082105.1 Planctomycetota bacterium | reverse complement strand
GAGACTGTCGGAATCCCGTCTTGTCCTCTTGCTGTCGCGCTGTCTTCTGGATTCCAGCTTTCGCGGGAATGACATTTTCACGCTCTTCATGAATGGGCCGGGCTAGAGCTTCTCCAGGATGTATCCCGCGGCCCTGCGCGCTGCGCCGGGTTCGCCGAGCCGCGCCCGCACCGCGTTCAATTCCGCGGCCATGGTCTTGAGCCCGCCGTTTCTGAACAGTCTCATCACCTCGTCGGCGATCAACTGCGGCCTGGCGCGCCACTGGATAAGCTCAGGCACCACCCGCCGCTCGGCGACGATATTCGTGAGCGCATAGGTCGACACGTTGATCAGTGGTATCGTCAGGAGCCATGAGACGGGCGAGGCCTTGTAGGTCACGACCATCGGCGTCCCTATGATGGCCGCCTCGAGGGTGGCCGTGCCGGACGAGATGATCAGCAGGTCGGCCGCGCGCATGAGATCATAGGTCTGGCCGCGCAGCACCGCGAATTCCGGCGTCGTGCCGCGCGGTCGCACAATGTCGTCCCGGCTGGGCTCGCGCCATCCGCGCTGCGCCACGGTCCTGAACCGGTAGCGCTGCTCGAACTGCCGGAAGCTCCGCCCGGAAATTTCCGAGGCGCAGCCGATCGCAAACGCGGTGTCATTGAGGGCGCCGGCGATGATCCGCGCGCTCTCCGCCATCACCGGGAAGACCCGCTCGAACGTCTTGCTCCTGCTGCCCGGCAGCAGGCCGATGAGCGTCCCGGCACCCTCGAAACCGATCCGGCTCCTGGCGGACACCTTGTCGGGTCCGCCCGCGAGATGATCGAGCAACGGGTGCCCCACCCATTTCACATTGACGCCGTGCTCCCTGTAGAGCTTCTCCTCGAAGCCGAAGAACACGAGCATCAGATCGACGAACTTTGCGATATGCTTGATGCGCCACGGGCGCCATGCCCACACCTGCGGGCTGATGTAGTACACGACCGGTATTCCCAGCTCCTTCAGCCGCTGTGCGAACCGAAGGTTGAACTCGGGGAAGTCGATGAGCACGGCCAGGTCCGGTTTTTCACGCCGCGCGGCGGCGGTCATGAGCCTGAAAGTGGAGATGAACGCGCCGATGCTTGCGAGCGATTCGATGAGGCCGACCGCCGCGAGAGAGGTGATATCGTGGAGGATCCGTACGCCGGCGGTCTTCATGGAGCCGCCGCCCATGCCGAAAACGTCAAGTTCCGTTCCGTCCCGTGCTTCTTCCCGCAGCGCGCGCACGAGGGCCGCGCCATGAATGTCACCCGAGCTTTCTCCGGCGACGATGAGTATCTTCTTCTTCATCTGCTGTTCTTTTCTATACTCTCGAGTATCTGCAGGGCCGCCGCTATGGCGCGCTTGCCATGCTCGCCCGGCACTTCGGGCTCGGTCCGTGTCTTGACGGCGTTGACGAACGATCTGAGCTCGAGCTTCAGCGGCTCCTCGTGGCCGTCTATCTTGATGTCCTCGATGGACAGCATGTTCTTCATAAAGAACTCGGCGGGATTCTTCAGGGTGGTAATGTCCACTTTTTCAAGGACGTTCTTCGAGTTCTCGAATCCGGCGGCCTTCCGGAAGAGGCGCGCGCTCTTCTGCATGTAGTCGACGGACAGGTACGCATCAAGCGAGAAGATGCGGATCTTGCGCATGGACCGGTCCGAGACGCGACTGGCGGAGACGGTGGCCACGCAGTTATCCTCGAAAACCAGCCTGGCGTTGGCGATATCGACACGGCCCGAGATGACAGGCACTCCGACAGCGTCGACGCGCGCCAGGGGCGACGGTACGAGGTGAAGGATGATGTCGATATCATGGATCATCACGTCCATGACGACATCGATATCGACGGACCGGAAGCTGAACGGGCTGAGGCGATGACACTCGATGAACCTCGGGCGGTTGAGCTTGTCGCGGATGGCGGAGACGATCGGGTTGAACCGCTCGACATGGCCGACCTGCAGGGTCTTGTTCTTCTCGCGGGCCAGCCTGATCAGCGTATCGGCCTCATCGAGCGTCCGGGTCATTGGTTTCTCGACGAGCACGGAGACGCCGGCCTTAAGAAAATCGTTGGCGATCTCGAAATGCGACGCGGTCGGAACAGCGACGCTCACGGCGTCGATGCCCTCGGTAAGCAACTCGCGGTGGTCGTAGAAGAAGGGGACGTGTTCGTTTTCGCCGATGGCGCGGGCCCTCTGGGCGTTCGCGTCGACGACGGCCTTCAACTGGACGTCCGCCAGGCTGTTGTAGATTCGGGCATGCTCCTTGCCGAGGTGCCCCACTCCGACAACGGCGACGTTGAGTTTTTCCATCAGACCAAGACCTTTCCAAATCCCTCTTTGGCAAGGCGGACTTTCGCCGAGGTTCTTATCACTCCCGACAACAACCCCCTAAATCCCCCTTTGCTAAGGGGGAC
>JAVHLO010000563.1 GCA_031082105.1 Planctomycetota bacterium | reverse complement strand
GTAGACGATCCCGAGATCACGGAGTTTCTTGAGCGGGCGATTCAACCAGGTGGAGTATTCGAGAACGGCAAGCATCTTAACTGGGCGATGGAAGAATACGGCAGGAAGGCGGGCAAGAAGGCGATTCCATTGCTTCTCAGGATACTCAAGGAAGGAACACTCGCCAACTGGAAGACTCGTCAGAAAGACGACCCTTTTCCAGAAGAGCTTGTCGAGGGTACAGCCGAAGGCGCAGCGACGGCGCTTGCCGCAGTGGCAGGTCCGGATCAAATACCCGAACTGAACAAGATTCTTCTTGCCAATGACAGGGCGCGGCAGGAGCTGGCTCTTGGAGTGATTTCGGCAATCAGCGACGAATCTGCAAAACAAGCGCTGCTGAATGCATACAGAGCGATACAAGATGAAAGATTCCGCAGTAGAATCCTTGGGGCGTTCGAATGGCATGGTTCGAGGGATCTCACGCCATTTATCATCGAGGCTTTTGGCGGTGTGCCGGGCAAGAGACTCCTGGAGATACTCTCCGCCATCTGGGGAAGCATCCCACCGGACTATCCTGTGACGATGCAAAGACGTTTTCCAGAGACTCTGAACATGCAGGAAGAAGAAGCCCTGCGCAGAAAAGTCGAAGAGATAATATTGGAAGGCATCTTGTCAAACGAGACCGAGATTGCCGAGGCCGCGCTGGATGCCGCGAGAAAGCTCGAGATGACGACGGCCATTCCATACGTGGAGAGGAGGTTGACGGGCCCGTCCAGCGAAGACCTGTTCTGGCCGGCCGTTCGTCTCCTGGCAAGCCTTCGTTCAGAAGATTCTTTCAGAGCGATGGTCAAGCTGACGTGGAAGGCTGATGCTGCGGACGCAAGACGATGGATAACCAGGTTGATGGCCGAGTGGGGAGGGCCTCTCTGCGTGTCTCGGCTGAAAGGGCTGCTGGATGATCAAGAGAAAGTGAACGTGGATGGTTGGCGGTTGTGTGACTGCGCGGCCAATTGTCTTTCCGGGTTCTATCCGGCCGGCCCGAGGTCGATCACAAGCGCGGACACCATAGAACAGCGCGACAAGATCATCGGCGAATGGAAAGGGTTTTCGCCTACAGACGCAATAAGGCAATCGACGACGCCGCCCGAGGAATCGCTCAGCACACCGTGGATTGGAATAGGGTTGGGAGCGGCTTTTGTTGCAGCAGTCTGTGTCGTCGTGTTGTTGAGACGCCGCGCGGTCTCGGGGAAATAGAAGGGGATCGCTGGGGGCAGACACCGAAAATAGGATTCTGCAGAAAGCCACCAGATCTGTCATTCCGAACTTGTTTCGGAGTCTCTTCTAACGCGTATCCGATCTTCCGCTGAAGGAGATGCCGAAACAAGTTCGGAATGACAGCGATGGGGATTTGAAAATCGGGGTCGGGTCTGCGCATTTCGCTTTTGCGTTCCCGGTGGGCACCAAAGACCGCGCTCTTCGCGTCTCGACCCCGTTGCCGCCCCGGTCTTCGTTCCTGATAAGCCATTCTATCCGGCTGACAGCGGCATGTCAACAAGTATTGTCCGGGGGGTGCAGGCACGGTTTGTGAGTGACTTCGCCGACGCGGCCTTCCCGGTGTAGGGCGAAACTCATTTCGCCCGAACTGAAACCGAGTGATTGCTCAAGGGGGGCGAAATGAATTTCGCCCTACGTCCACAGACTACGCCTGCATCCTGTCCGGGAGGAAGAGGGCAGGCGCCGTTTGTCGGCGTCTTCAGGATGGCCTCGGTCACCCTCCGTGACGCGCACAGCCGGGGGCGGCTGCGTACCACCCCCAAGCGGTTCGCTGGATTCCCGCTTGCGCGGGAATGACAGTCTTCGGGGCGACTCGCTGCCTACCGCTCCCTCACGATCGCGGCACTGATTCGCACGCACGCTCTCACGCCCGGTGGCCTCTCCCAAACGGTGGTTCTTCCGCGGCCGAATCACCGTCCTCCAGCACCTTCCGCGGCTACTTCGCCGGCCTCAGCGCCGCGACGATGCGGTCCGGACCGAACAGGTGCGGAAGATCCGATGCGCGATAGATCACCGCGCCATCGGCAAACCGCAGCCGCTCCGCGCCGGCTTCGTCGCCCGTCCAGAACCGCCCGTCCGCCACCGACGCCCAACCCTGTCCATCGAACGATACGAGCGCTACTTGTTCCTTCCACGCAACGATGTCGTAGACGCGCATCAGGTCGTCGGAAGCGGCCACGATCAGCCGTCGCCCGTCCGCGCAGAACGACGCCGCACAGATGGAACAGTCGCCCAGCATCATGTCGGATTCCCGCGAGACGTTCCTCGCGATGTCCTGAGGGACTTCGGGTTCCACCCCGGCCATGCCGGGGGTTCGAATCGCCCTGTGCTCAAGAGCGCCACCGCATGAAACCGGAGGCATGGCCTCCGTAGAAACGTGCCGGACTTGGCTCGGCATCTC
>JAVHLO010000562.1 GCA_031082105.1 Planctomycetota bacterium | reverse complement strand
CGCGAGCGCTGGCGCCAGGTGCGCGAGCGCGACCTGGAGGAGCAGGTGCAGGCGCGGACCCGCGAGCTGCAGGCCGCCAACCTCTATCCGTACTTCAAGGCATTGAGGTCCGCGCCCGGCTCCGAGGTCGTTGTTGACGGCCACAAAGTCATCATGGCCGGATCAAACAACTACCTCGGCCTTACCCAGCACCCCAAGGTCATGGAGGCGGCGAAGAAGGCGGTCGACAAGTACGGGAGCGGCTGCACCGGATCAAGGTTCCTCAACGGCACACTCGACATCCACGAAGAACTCGAAGCACGCCTCGCCAGGTTCATGAAGAAGGAGGCGGCCCTCGTATTCAGCACCGGCTTCCAGACCAACCTCGGGGCGATCTCCGCGCTCGTGGGCAAGGAGGATACGGCCGTCTGCGATCGCGGAGACCATGCGAGCATAGTGGACGGCTGCAGACTCGCCTTCGGCAAGGCGCTCAAGTACCGTCATAACGACATGGAAGAGCTCGAAGGCGTTCTCTCCTCGATCCAGAACGGGGGCGGAGTGCTGATCGTCGTCGACGGCGTCTTCAGCATGGAGGGGACGCTGGCGAACCTGCCCGGGATCGTGAAGGCAAAGAGGCACTTCGGCGCCCGGCTCATGGTCGACGATGCGCACGGGATCGGCGTGCTTGGCGAGCATGGGCGCGGGACGGGCGAGCACTTCGGGCTCGAGGCCGACGTCGACGTCGTCATGGGCACGTTCAGCAAGTCGTTCGCCTCGCTGGGCGGATTCGTGGCGAGCACCGAGGAAGTCATACATTTCATCAAACATCAGGCGCGCGCGCTGATCTTCAGCGCGAGCATGCCGCCTTCGGCCGTGGCGACGGCGCTCGCCGCGCTGGACATTATCGAGTCGGAGCCCGACAGACGCATCAAGGTCCGCCGGAACGCCGACCGGATGAGGAATTCGCTGGCGGAGATGGGGTTCAATGTCGGCAAGGGCGAGACGCCCATTGTCCCGATCATCATCGGCGACGAGATGAAGGTCTTCCAGTTCTGGCGTCGGTTGCTGGAGGAGGGCGTCTTCGCGAACCCGGTCATCAGCCCTGCCGTTGCGCCCAACAACGCGCTCATCCGCACAAGCTACATGGCGACCCACACTGACGAGGAGCTTGACAAGGTTCTCAGGATCTTCGAGCGGGTCGGCGTCGAGTTCGGCCTCATCAACAAACGCAGACGCGCTTGAGTAGGTTAGCATTCACCGCGGACCGGTGGTCCCCACGCATGCAAGTCAGAATCGAGCCTGTCACGACACGCGGCGGCCTGAACACGTTCATCATGCTGCCATGGCAGATCTATCGCGGCGACCCGAACTGGGTGCCGCCGCTCATCTCCGAGATGAAGAAGCTCTTCAACCGCGACAGGTTTCCGTTCTTTCGTCACAGCAGCGCCGAATTCATGCTCGCGTTTGACGGAAGTCGGCCCGTCGGGCGAATCGCCGCGATCCACAACACCCGTCACTGCGAGTTCCATGCGGAGCCGGTCGGCTTCTTCGGCTTCTTCGAGTGCGCCGACAACCGCGAGGCGGCGGAGCGGCTCTTCGAGGCCGTTGCGGACTGGCTCAGGGCGCGCGGCTTGAAGGCGATGCGCGGACCAATGAACTATTCCACCAACGATACCTGCGGCCTGCTCGTGGACGGGTTCGACTCGCCTCCGTTCATCCTGATGCCGCACAATCCGCGCTACTACCCGGGACTGGTCGAGGCGTGCGGGTTTTCCAAGGCCAAGGACCTGCTCGCGTACCTGCTCACGACCGAGAGTTTCGTGCCCGATTCACAGGAGCGCGGGCGTTTCGTCGTCCCCGAGCTCGCGGGCACGGGCGCCAGGCCCGGCGGCACAGCCGCAGACAGTCCCGACGGTCGACCCTCCTCCGACCCCGCACAGGCACCAGGTCGAGTAGCGCGCTCCGAAACGCCGAGATCGCTCTTCGAGCAGCAGAAGAAGCTGGCCGAGCGGCTTGCCGCGAGGTACGAGGTCAAGATCAGGCACGTGGATATGTCGCGCTTCCGCGAGGAAGTGGACGTCATCCGGCAGATATACAACGGCGCGTGGGAGAAGAACTGGGGCTTCATCCCCATGACCGAGGCCGAGTTCGATTACATGGCTTCCGAGCTCAAGCCGGTTGTGAAACCCGAATTTCTGCTGTTTGCGGAGGTGAAGGGAAAGCCAGCCGCCTTCGCGCTCGCCCTGCCGAACCTGAACGTGGCGCTGGCGAAGTTGAACGGCCGGCTCTTTCCTACCGGACTCATCAAGCTACTCTGGCATGCACGCAATATCCGCAGCCTGCGCGTACTGACGCTCGGCATCCTCAAGGAGTACCGCAGGCACGGGATCGATGCCCTCCTCTACCTCTCGCTCATCGAGCGCGCAATTGCGAAAGACTACACGAGCGGGGAGCTTTC
>JAVHLO010000561.1 GCA_031082105.1 Planctomycetota bacterium | reverse complement strand
TGTTCTTTCGTTCCAAGACGCCCGCCTTATCTATCCCCTTGCAGCTCTTTGAGCCGTTCCTCTTCCACTTCCTGTACTCTGTCGAGCACGTACTCGGCGTCATGGAATCCGAATTCGCGCAACCGCTCCTTTCCTTCGCAATCGAGATAGACTATGGTGCCGAGGCTGGTGACCTCGTACTTCTTTGTCGTCGCCGGGTCCTGGTCCACATGCACCTTGCGCACGATGACCTTGTCAGAGTGGTTCTTTGCCAGTTCATCCAGAACCGGCTGCATCTTCACTCAGGTCCCTCAGACGAACCGGCCAAAGTAGAGGACGGCCGGGAGCTTCGCCGCACTGACAGGCGTGGGCTGCTGTCCGCCCCCGTCAGGCTGCGAAGGGGTCTTGTCCGGTTTTGTCGCCTTGTAGACGACGCCGGCGGCAAAGAGCCCCAGAACCAGCACGAGCACTACTGCCTTGAACGCCTTGCTTTCCACTGAAGTCCTCCAGAAGAACCGGGGAGTCTCCGAATCGAGCAAAACTCATTTCGAATCACCTGGTTTCAGCGCAACGTCTCCTCCAGAATCCACTTCTTTATCTGTTCGCGGGCCGGCGCCCTGCCGATGCTCTTCACCTTGCGGTTGATCACCAGCGCGGGCACGCTGACCACACCGTAGTCGCGGAATTTCTCGATGTCCCGCACATGCTCGAAATCCGCCGACATGTTGAGCTCGGCGAGGGCGGCGATGCACTCCTGCTCGAGTTTTTCGCAGTTGACGCAGCCTGGCCCAAGCACCCTGATTTCGAGCGGCTGTGGACCGGAGTCGGCGGGCAAGGGCTGCCCCATGTGCCGCCTAAACTCTCTCAGCAGCGCGGTGAGGTAGTTCTCCTCGCTCGACGGCGCCACGTAATTGCGCTTCTTCACCGCCACCAGCAGGAACTGCGCGAGCTCCGAATCGTCGGCGAACTTCCGCGCCTGCGCCTCGATAAAGACCTCCGCCAGCCCGACCAAACCGACCTTGACACCGCCCACGCTTATCTGCATGAAGTCATTCTGCATGTTTCCGCTTCTCGGAAGATCCGATTCCGTTGGAAAACCCCAGTCCTGTCATTCTGAACTTGTTTCAGAATCCCCTTGTCCAAGAGTAGCGGAGATGCCGAAACAAGTTCGGCATGACAGAAGAAAGAGCTTTTCGGCGGAATCAAGATCTCGGATATGACCCCGCCTGATTGCGCGACGACGAATCTGCGCGCTACTTCCCCGTCACCCACTTCTTGATGTCTTCGACGGACGGCACCTTCCCGGATACCTTGACCTGGCCGTCGATCACGAGGGCGGGCGTTATCATCACGCCGAACTTCATGATCTCGTCGATCTTCTCGACCTTGACCACTTCGGCCTGCACTCCCGCCGCTTTGACCGCTTCCTGCGCGTTGTCGAACGTCTTGTGACATTTCGCGCAGCCGGGACCCAAAACATGGATTTTCATTCCTGTGTCGCCTCGATCCAAGAGACATAAACAGTCGTGACGCGCCCCGTAGGGGCACAACATACCAGCCCAGGGCGAAGCCCTGGGAAGACAGATGGTTACGATTCAACGAGCCCTGAAAGGGCGGAACATCGATCATTGACGTTTCGGGATGCCGCGTCCCGCCGGGAAAAAGCACTCCGGGCGGTCTATACCAGCGCACCGAACAGCATCCCCACGAATGTCGCGATGACCACCACGAAGAAACAGAAGACGAGCGTCTTCTTCCAGCCCATGACTTTCGCGATGACGAGCATGCTCGGGAGCGAAAGCGCCGGGCCGGCGAGGAGCAGCGCGAGCACCGGGCCTCTGTGCATGCCGAGCTTCATCAGCGCCTGCGTTACCGGTATCTCAGTCAGCGTTGCGAAGTACCAGAACGCGCCCACCACGCTGGCGACGAGGTTGGATTGGAGACTGTTGTCCCCAACGAACGTCGCAACGTACTTCTGGGGCAGCAGGATGCCGACGAACCCGGTTATGAATACCCCGCCGAAAAGGAGCGGCACCAGCGTCTTCGTGAAGTCCCACGTGTTCTTGAACCACTCAACCACCTCTTCCTTCTTGAACCAGCGCCAGAGCATCAGCAGCACCAGCAGCCCCATCGTGCCGGCGATGTACCACTTGACTTTCAGCACGCGAACAACCCAGCTATCGGGATGGGCTACCGAGACGATCTCTTCTTTGGCGAAGGTTATCTCCTCGCGCTCCTTGCGGTCGCGAAAATCGTGTTTGAGCTGGTAGACCAGCGTGTCCTTCGTCTCCTGCAGACTTATCGCCTCGACCCTGGCGCCGTCTTTCAGAGTAAGGATGACATCGCCCGGGGCCGCCCAGTCGCTGAAGACGAGGAAGAGTATCATGCAGACGAAGTAGAGCACGTTCTTCCAGAGCGGGCGCGACGATGGCGGGGCCGGAGGGAGTTGCATGGCCGCTTC
>JAVHLO010000560.1 GCA_031082105.1 Planctomycetota bacterium | reverse complement strand
CTCGGCGGTGAAGGATTCGATAACCGAACACCTGAAGGCAAGCGGCTGGAATGAGGATCTGGGACGGGCGGCGGCCCCGGTTGCGGCCGAACCGGAAACGGTCTACCATTCCGTCGACGATCTCCGCGCCGAAATCAAGGAACTGGAAAGAGAAATGCACAGGGCGGCCGAAGCGCTGGAGTTCGAGCAGGCCGGTATCTTCGAGCAGCCGCGAGATCCGCCCGATCGCGTCCGCCACCATCGGGTTTGCCGGATCGCATTCGAGCGCGCGCTCGTACTGCAGCATCGCGTCGAGGTAATACTCCGGCCCCTGCGCCTCGTAGCACAGCCCGAGGTTGTGCAGGTCCGCCCACTTGTCGCGCGGGTCCTTGTACTCGATGCTGCCGGCCGCGCGGCCGTTGATGATGTCGAGCAGCCTGGCCGTGGCGCTGTCGTACGCCCCGCCCCAGATCATGTTCGTCGAGAGCGTGTCGCCGGAGGCGACCGGGATGGTGAGCGTCTCCTCGGTCGGCGTGATCCGCGAAACGAAATCCTTCACGACCTCCTTAGAGAGCGCGGAGAAGACCTCGACGGGCAGCGGGGCGACGCCGCCGGATTCCTGGCCGACCTTGCCGGTGCCCACCTGGCGTTTGTTGCCGCCGAAGAGCGCGCCGAAGAGGCCGCCGAGGTCGTACGTGACCCGCGTATCCTCGCCGCCGCCCTCCTGCTGGCGGAAGTTCTTGCCGACCGTGATGACCGCCATCACCTCGAGCTTCGGGTACAGGCGGACCATCGAGTACTGGAGGACGAGCGCGCCCGAGACCTTGCGATACGGGTAGGGGACGATCTCGTCCTTTTCGGAGAGCTTGCGAGGCGCCTCGCCCCGGTGGTCCCAGTGCGCCATCGATTCCTTGGCGAATTCGACGCCAGACAGCTCGTAGTATGCGACCCATGCCTTGCCGAAGATGACCGCCTGCGCGTCGCCAGGGTCGAATGTCGGCTTGCCGGCCAGGCCCGACAGCCCTTTGATGTCGAATATCTTGTTGTAGTCGGTGATGTCGATCAGCCTGTAGTGCGGGACCTGGGCCATCGCGTCGAGCAGGTCGCTCTTGAAATCGGTTGCGAGCCTGCCCAGCTCGGAGGCCGGAAGGGCCTTGAGCTGCCACGGTTTGTCGGTCGCCTCGGCGACGATCCCTTCCAGGTTCTGCACGTCGAAGCCGCCGATCGCGACGGTCCCGACGCCGGCGATCTTCACCTGGGCCGGCTTGATCACCTTGAGCTCGAGCCGTTTCGGCGGCGCGCACGACTGCGCGAGAACAATAACCGCCGCCAATAACAGCATCGTCCAGGTTCTTCGGATCATGTTGCTACCTCACAAACAGCAGGATTTTTCATCCGCCCGGCTGCCCTCAAGCCGGCACTATTCACGAATCAGGGAAAAGCAACGACAACCTGTCATTCCGAACTCGGTTTCCGCCGCAGGCGGATCCGCCGCGGTGGACGGAATCTCCTTTGCGACGTGTCCGGCCCTTCGCTGAAGGAGATGCCCCGACGCATCGGAGCATGACGGCAACCGGAATTCCATGAACAGATCGGGCCGGAGCATCACAACTCGCCCTTGCGAAACATCTCGCGCGCGCGTTTCTGGTCGGCGGACTGGACAAGATTCGTCAGCGCGCGCAGCCCCTCGATACGCAGTATCTTGGCCCGGGTCGAAAGGGCGCGCCAGGAGTCGATATCCTCCTTGTCCGGGAAATGGTCCACGCCGCCTCGCCCGGCAAGGGACGGGTGGTTGCGCCGTATGACTCGTGTTCGCTTCATGGTCAATGTTCTCCCCGCTCTATCACTTCGCGGCCAATCGCCGCAGCTCCCGCACATCAGACTTGTCCTGTCGCCGGCCTGCCTTGCGTTTCATGGCGATCAGGTCTTCTCTGCAAGCCGTGGGGATCCGGATCTCCTCCGCAACGAATATTGTCGCGCTCCTCCTCATGCGTCTGTATTCCTTCACGGACTCAGGCAGCACGAGGTCGATCTCGGGGTAAACCGAGTCCGCATGGTAGTAAGAGACGGCCTTAAGGTTCTTCGTTTCGCGCCAGTCTTCAAGCACTCGGGGATTGGTCAGGTCTCTCTCTGCAATCGGCAGCTTACATCGATAGCCTGTCTGGAGCAACAACGAGTGAATCCCCGCGATCCCCTTTCTTCCCGGCCCGGGCATGATGTCGATGTCGAAGGTCATGCGCGGGACGCCGTGAAAATTGACCGCGAGTCCGCCGACAACAAGGTAGTCCGCCTTGGCTTCGGCAAGCCTCCGAAAAATCGTAAGGTAACCGGACAGCATTGGCAATCCACACAGCCTCCAGCCGGGATCCTGCACGGCCAGTGGTTCGTGACAATTCGGATTCCGGGCAGCCTGTCGTCCACCGCTCCCTCACGGTCGCGGCACTGATTCCGGAATTTCAAATGTCATGAACCAC
>JAVHLO010000055.1:750-12531 GCA_031082105.1 Planctomycetota bacterium | reverse complement strand
CGAGCCTGCCGTTTCTGGAATGATGCACATAGATTTCATACGAATGTGTCCAGTTGTAGCTGAACCCCATGTATTCGCGGGCCTCGAAGGCGTGGCTGTTGTAGCTGAGACTGAGGTTGAGGAGAAATCCCTTGCCGCTGTAGGTCCTGGCAACGGGAATATCAAAGTGGTGACTGCCGGTGAGGTTGTGGTGGCCACCGACGATGGGCCAGATTGGAGGCTGGCCGCCGGGGGAATAGGCGCAGCAGACTATCTTCGTCCGCATGACGACCGGCTCGCCGCCGAGGAAGCCACTCGCAATGATGCTGTATATCCTCGGACCGATGTTGTGGAACCACGCCCAGGGGCTTTCCCCAACTACCGTACCGGCATCGCATTCCCAGGTTATCGGCTCTTCCAGGCCGACCACCTCGAGTCGCAGCGGCACGTACGGCCGCGCGAAAAGACCGTCGGGAGGCGACACTATTCCGGGTCCCGACATGAAGACATACTCGATGCAGGCGACCTGACACGGCGAGATATTCCCGGCGGCATCCATGGCCCAGGCGCCGAGGACGACATCGCCTGGGGGCGTTTCCGGCGGGAATTCCCAGGTTGACGGCGGTTCGGTGAGGCCGTTGCTCCACATTTCCGATTCCGTCGGCGGAAATTCAAGCGACGCCGGGTCGTTTATGAACATCCATCGGACTATGGGATTGGCGTCATAGCCGCTTGCTGTGAGTGTGACGGTGAGCGAGTCCGTGTACTCATCGCTTTGACTCGTGACATCAGACAGTTCACACGTGTCCACGAACGGTAGAATCGTGTCAAGACCGATCGCATACTGGGCTGCGGCGCTGATGTTCTGCGCGCTGTCCATCACCCAGGCGTAGACGGCGATTTGGCCGTCGGGGCTGCTTGTGGTGTACTGCGTGGGTCTCGCGGTCTGCGCGGCGAGCATCTCTTCGACAGTCGGTGGCGTAGTGTTTTCCTTGAGCAACCAGCGAATGACGGGGCTGCCTGTGCCGTCTTCGGTCATCGTGACGCCCATCGTCTGCGAGTTCGTCCAATCCGTGTGGCTGGAGGTCAGATCATAGAGTTCGAAGGTCGGGATCGTCGGGAGCGCAATGTCCACGGTGAACGACCAGACGGATGACGCGGGGCTGGGATTGTCTGCGCCGTCCTTCGCGAAGACGCGCCACCAGTATTGCCCGTCCGTGAGATATTCGGGCGGCGTGCCGGAGAGGGTGTAGGCTGACTCCAAGAGGTCCATTTTCACAATGACCGGCGTGAGGAAATCGTCTGCATCGTCAATTTCGAGTCTGTAGGTGACGGGGACCGATGGGTCGCTCACGTCGCTCCAGTCGAAGGTCGGCGTTTGGTCGCTCGTGTAGGAAAGGTCTGCCGGCGAAATCAACGTCGGCGCGGCCGGCGGTGTCATGTCGAGGATGATGTCGTCCGAGTACGTTGAGACCAGTCCCCAGCCGTTCTTGTACTGGACCCAGACGGTCTTGGTCTCATCGCCAGCCGTGAGCGTCCATGCCTTCGTCGAGGCGAAAGGTTCCCAAGTCGTGTAGTCCACGCCATTGTTCGAGAACCGCATACCTGCGACGCCGGACTCGGGGTCTTCCGCCGTGAGGTAAAGCGTCACATTCTGCGAGTTCGTGTAGACGGCGTCATTGTTGATACTGATGGAACCGACCGGAGGCGTTGTGTCCGGCAGGACGTACGTAATCGTGGCCTCGAAGGCGCTCAGGACCTGCCACGAACGGGTATCCGTCGTCACCCACCCTTGGGTCGTGTACTCCGAAAAGGTCAGCGTGCTCGACCGGTCGCACCAGTTGGACCAAGCCGCGTACAGTCCGCTTTCGAGCGCGCTCGCGCCGAAGAAAGTCCGCGCCTCAGTCGAGACGGTGTTGTCCGGCGCGGTGTTCGTGAGGGTGATCGTCGGCTTGAACTGATGCCAATATTGCGGCGAAAAGAGTGCCCCGGGCGTCTCAACAACGTACGTCGGCTGCGTCCCGGCCGCGTTTGCCTGCCAGCGCTCGCTTGTTCCGGAGCCGGTCGAGGCCGCGCCGAAGGTCACGTTGCTCGCGCGGTCCGCCCAGTCCGTCACCGAAAAGCCGTCGTAGACGACACCCGGCGAGGGCGGCGTTGTGACGGTTCCGAACTTCAGCCACTGGACTGTCACGCCGTTTTCCGCGGTCATCGGCAGCCCGCCCGGTGCGGTTGTGGCGGTCATTTCTGTCCACAGTTGATTGTAGTAGGTCACAGTGTGGGTCGCGGGGGCAGTCACTGCGAATGAAGTCGCCTGGTTTGTCTGCCAGCGCTCGGTTGAAGACGGCAGGCTGGAAGCCTGCGGTACAAACGCCGTTCCCCCACCGTCCACCCACAGCGCGTTCGCCTGACCGTCGTAACTCCTGTAGATGTTCTGGAAGACATAGGTGGAGTTTGCGCCGATGGCGGTCGCGGGCGCGTTCACGTAGTAGAGGTTTGATGAACCTTCCAGCCCGATGTCGCCCGGCTCGTAGCCGACAGTCTTGTAGAGAAGACGGATCTCGCCGGTCGCATACAGAATCGTCTCGAACGTGTGCAGCGTCCCGCGCGGGCTGAAGCTGTCGATGTTGTTGTATTGGATCACCAGCCGCTGCGGGTTCGTGAATGTCTGATAGTAGACCTTCGATGTCCCTGAAGTCCAATAGAGGTCGTCCGAGAACGGGTAGACCGTGTTCGCCATGTACGGCCTGATTGACGTGTCGTAGGGAATGACCACATCATACGGCGCGTATTGATTTGCGGCCCCGCTGCCGAGCGCGATGTAGCCGTTCGTCGCGGGGACGAATTCCGTGAAGTTGCCGCCGTAGTACGGGAAGCTGAAGCCAATGCTGGTGGCGCTCGTCGCGAAACCGTCGTCCACACTGTACCAGCTTGTGACCTCGGTTCCCGTGGTCGAGATTTCTTCCCAGCGGAGTTTCGCAGCCGTGCCCGGGCCGGTTCCCCAGGTCTGGACATAGTTCGACGCGCTCATCGGCGTACCGCCTGTTGCGGTCTGTGCTGCGAGGGTAACTTGATACTGCGTGTCGAAGTTCGCCTGGTCTGTGACATCTCCCGTGCCGGTGACGACTATGGTGTGCGAGATCCCGCCGCCCTGGGACCAGTTGTTCCAGACGTAGCGGGTCTCCGGCGAAGCGAGCGTCTGCGGTGAGTCGGTCGAGATCGTCGTCGTGTACCCATGCGGCCATGCGAATGTCTGCGGCGTCGTGTACGGCGTCCCGCCGACGTAGAAGGTCAACCCGGGAGGGACGGCCGGCGCCGTCTGGATCGTCCAGTTCTGGCCGGTCGTGGAATAGTAGATGTCAAGTCCATGCGTCGCGGCGTTTCGGTTGTCCTGCCATGAGATGCGCGGCCAGCTCCGGAACGCCATCGAGGTCGTGTGCTGCGCGTCCACGGCGTTCGCCTGATCCGTCGCCTGGATGTAGTTCGACCAGGACTGGCCGTTGTTCGTCGAGAAGGCATAATAAATATGCGCGTTCCCGGTGTAGTGCGAGATGTAGACGCGCGTGCGTGTGACGGGGTCTATCGCGGTGGACGGGTAGCGGTCATTGTAGCCCGAAGCGGCAACGCTGACGCCCGTTGCGCCCCAGGACGTCCCGCCATTCGAAGACCACGCGCAACGGATGTCGTCATCGCTTGTGCTGAAGGCGTACGTGTAGCCGACATAGAGGTACGAATCCACGGGCGAGGCCGAGGCCGAAGGCCAGCGCTCGTTGACGGAACTCGTCGCGATATTCGCCGCGGTCCAGCTTGTGCTCGCCCAGCCTGCGTTGTATTTGTAATAGACATCGCTGTCGCTTGAGCTGTACTCGTACTGATACGCGATGCCGACGCGCGACGAGGTCATCGCCAGCGCGGGGAACCGCTCGTTCTTCGTCGTCGCCGCGAGGCTGTAATAGCCGAACCAGGACGAGCCGCCGTTCGTCGAGTAGACGTAGCGGACGTCGTCGTCGCTCGACGTCCAGGCGTACTGGCAGGCGAGCCAGACATAATTATTATGCGCCGCGATGGACGGCCACGAGGCGGAGGCGTACCAGGTCCAGGAAGAGATGCCGTAGTTCGTCCATGAGGCGCCGCCGTCGGTGGATTTTGCGTACTTGAAATACTGGTTGTCGCGGTATCCGATGTAGATATAGTTGTTTGTCCGGTCAATGGCGATAGACGGAGAGAGCTGGTCGTAGGTGTCGGCGATGACGGACTGAATCGTCCATGTGTATCCTGCGTCGGTGGATTTTGCGACGCGGATATCATGGTCGGAGGTCGAGTACTCGTATTGGTACGCGATGAAGATGATGCCGTTCGAGTCAATTGCCATAGCGGGGCGGTTTTCATTCACTGTGCCGGATGTGACGCGCGGGTCGAGCATGCCGTTCGGCATAAGGCAACCGTTTCCGATTTTGGATTCTAGATTTTGGATTTTGGATTGCGAATCTGCGATTTCGGATTGCGGTTCATTTGTCAGCTTGCCCGCAGGGATATTGAGGGGGAGAACGGCGGCGGAAATGTGCGAGGGCGCATGATTTCGAACCTTCGCGGCGGGGACGAGTTCGCCGTCAAGGGGCAGGAATTCGAGGACTTCCTGCGGGATCCCATCAGGAAGTCCATTCGGGAGCGTACCCACCCCCGGAACCGGCGGTGTCGGCATCTTTGCGGCCGGGGCGGTTTCAGCACCCTTGCCCGGCGCGCCGAGCGGGCCGGGGCGGAAGCCGGCGTTCTCTTTCTCGTACGGAACGTCGGCGGCGACGGGGGCAGCGTCAGAAAGCAAGGGCTCCCGCGCGTTCCCTGTTGAGCCGGACGCGTTCTCGATAGTGCCATCGCTGGGGGGCTTCTCTTGAGCATAAGCTGCCAGGAGCACTGCAAGGATGAAGACCGAAATGAAGAAGAGTCTCGCCATTCCTCGAGCGGGGTAAGGAGAGGTTATCGTACGTGCGTGCGTGTGCGAACTACGTGCCTCGATGCTCATACTTTGCCCTTCCAAAAGAAAAGCCTACAAATCGTCCAGACACCACAATTCCCCGCGCACAGCCATGACACCCCGTGCGTGGAGGAGCAGAGCGTCTTTTGTGTAGGTGCGGAAATCTAGCCCGACGGGTCTGTGCCCCACCTTTGGATCATTCCGTGTCCGCTTCCTCAACCGTTTCTCGCCGCATCCTGAGTGGTGATCGCCTCTTCTACGTCGCGCTCCGTTTGCCCGCCGTCGGCCTGTTGTTGGCGGGCGTCTTTCTGACTGCTGCTGAGTATAAAGTTTCCTTTCAGCCGTGTCAAGAAAAATCCGACAAGATCGGCGATATATCAATCACGGGGGGGACTGCGAAATATGGAGCGTCGTGCCCGCAAACCATCCGAATCTCACTCTGCCACGAGGGACCTTCCGCGACGCTCCTCAGCTCTGAACCATGCCGGGGTCCACAAGCAACCTTGCGCACAGGGCGGTTCGAACCGCCGCCATGGGCGGCGTCGAAGTCCGCGTTCGCAAACCACCCGCAAATCGCGACAGCGGCCACCATGCCGGATTTTCTGGCTTTCGTTGCAGAGATTTTGTATACTCTTGTTTTCTCAGTCTGTCACCGGATCGAGGTGGCAGCCGGGGTGTTTGTGTCTCCATCGAGCGTATCGCGGATGAATCGCGGCTCTGCGCTCCGTCTTGTGTATCAGGAAGAATGGATCAATCGGTCAAACAGCAGGTCGAGGCGCTGCTTTTCGCCTCCTCTGAGCCCATTTCGCTCTCGCGGCTGAAGGATGTCGCCGGTTGCGAGCCCGCGGCGGTGCGCATAGCGCTGGACGAACTCCGTTCCGAATACGATTCGCAGCAGCGGGCCTTTGCTTTGCAGGAACTGGCCGGCGGATTCCAGCTCATTACGCGGCCGGAGTACTCCGAGCTGATCCTGAAACTCGAACAGCGTCACGCGCAGGGCAAGCTGTCGCCCGCGGCCATGGAGACGTTGTCGATCGTCGCCTACAAGCAGCCCATCGGCCGGGCGGAGATAGAGTCGATACGCGGCGTCCAGTCGGGCCAGATACTGCGCGCCCTCATGGAAAAGGGTCTTGTCCGCCCGGTCGGGCGACAGGAAACGCTCGGGAGGCCGCTCCTCTACGGCACGACGAACCGCTTCATGCAGTCGCTCGGATTCGCATCGCTGTCCGAGCTTCCGCGGATCGAAGAACTCAACGTGCCCGACGCCGCGAAGGGCGATGCGTAGCGGCAACCAGGCGACCGAAGAACGGGAGTACGAAAGTACGCAAGAACCGGCGATTGCGGCAGATGGTGCGGTAGAAACTACGAATAGACGCGAATTCGCGCCAATTCCGGATTCAGCGATGCGCGTCCATTGGCGTTGATTCGTGGTTTTCAGTATCTCGGAATCCGTTTGGATAAGAGAACATGTCCTTCACAGCAACGATTCGCAAGTACGAGCGCGTTCTCCTTCTGATCCTGGTCATTGTGACCGCCATGGTGTTCACCGTGACGTATGAGTGCTCCGAGGCCTTCCGCGGGACTTCGGAACGCGACTACGCAGGCGAGTTTTACTACAGTGATGAGAAGGTCCTCGTTCCACGTGACAGGTTCCTCGACATGCTCTCCCGGTGGAAAGCCGCGAAGAACGTGGGCGGCTTCTTCGCGATGGGCGACATGGACGCCCTTTCAAGGTCACATGTCTGGACGTTGTACCAGGAATATCGCGGTGGGCCCAGCCCTCTCTGGAGATGGGTTGAACCAAAAGAGACCCCGAATGTCCCGGGAGAAGTGGCAACCGCAGAACGGGTCGGAGATGACGAACGCCTCCGCAAGACGATGTGGGCGCTGCTGGTCACGCTCGACATCTGCCGGCGCAACGGGATCTCGGTCAGCGACAATGAGGTGCGGGACTACATTGCAAAGACATTCCAGGCGGTCATGGGCAGAGACGAGCAGAACAGGCCGCTCCCATTCGATCCGCAGGCATACGTTGCCATCCTGCGGTCTCAGATGGACCTCGACCCCGGATCCTACGAACAGACGATCCGCGAATATCTGACCTTCATGAAACTCCGCCGAGCGATACAGGACGCAGTCGTGGTGAAAGACGAAGAGGTGTTCGATGAGTTCGTCGAGAAGCACCGGCAGGCGCTGGTCCGCGCCGTGAAGTTCGATCCGACGAGCTTCAAGGAGGCCGACGTTCGCGTTTCCGACGCCGCGCTCATCGAGCACTTCCGTGCGACACAGAGCCGGTACATGCAGCCGAAGATGATGTCGTTCGAGTACGCCTTTGCGCATGTGGATGATGTCAAGTCGAAGGTGGTCAATCCCACCGAGGACGAGCTGAAGCTGTACTACGAAGGCCACAAGGAGGAGCAATACAAGATTGAGGAGCCGCCGGCCCCGCCGAAGGACCCGAACAAGCCGGGCTCGGAGGAGAATGCGGACGGGCAGCCGCCGGCGGTTCAGCCGCAACCGAAGTACAAGCCGTTCGAGGAAGTCCGTGAGGATGTCGTGAAACGCTGGCTGGAACGGAGGGCCAAGGAGGAGTGCCTTTCTCTTGTCATGAACTTCCTGAGGAAACTCGAAGAGGCCATGCTGGAACGCGACATCACCCTCGCGCAGGGCGAGACGCCGAAACCCATTGACCTCGCCCCGCTGGCCACGCAGTGCGGGATGCGCTACGGCCTTACGCGCCTGATCCCCGATGCGCGGATCATGGAGTTTGACAACGTATTCGGCAAGGCCGATTCGTGGCAGCCCGTCCTCAAGGCCTCCACGGACAGAACCACGGAGAGAATTCCGACATCGAACGGCTACGTGGTTCTCCGCCTCAAGGAGGAACTCCCCGAGAGGTACAGGCTGTTCGTTCCGGAGCTGCACCGGAAGGTTGAGACCGATTTCAGGAGGACAAAGTGCCAGGAGGCCGCAAGGGCCGATGCGGACGCCTTCCACGGCGCACTGATCGCCGAAGTCAACAAGAAACTCGAGGAGGCCGGACTGACCGGGATCCCCGAGGAACGGATCACTGAGGAACAGCGGAAGATTGCGGTCAACATAAAACTGAACGCCTTTGATGATATCGTCGCCCTTCACAGGAAGGATGTTCTCAAGCCGCCGTTCGCCAAGTCGTCCGAGAGCCTCGAAGAATTCTCGGGCCGCAGTTCGGCAATCATCTCCGTTGCGCTGAAGTGCAATCCCGGCGAGTACCGGCTGGATGCCGGCCAGCCGCCGTTCTACGTGTGGCAGGCCCTTGCCACGCGCCCACCGAAATCGTCCGAGTACGAAACCGTGCGCCAATCCATTCGCGACTCGCGGTTCGAGAGCACGGCCCGTTCCTTCATCGGGGCATCGGAGACCGCGCTCGTGGAGGAGGCGAAGGTCGTCGACTATTCTCAGAGAGACGCAAAGAAGCGGGCGGAGAAGACGCCCCAGTAGTCCGTGACATTTGAAATTGAGAAGTCAGTGCCGCGACCGTAAGGGAGCTGTAGGCGGCCTGTTACCCGGAAGTTCAAGTGTCACGAACCACCAGTCGGGACTATTCGCGTATATGACCGAGATTCCAGGAGTCGATGGGGGAGGTTGCATCATGTTCCACGGTTATCACCGCGCAGTCTTCTGCATTGTCTTCCTCGCGTTGACCGCGGGCCTGTCCGCTGCGGCCGAGTTCCCGTACGTCGCCGAGGTGACCCGCGAAGGGGCGCACATACGGTGCGGCCCGGCCGATGCGTGGAAAGAGCTGTGCACTGTCAAACTGGGCGACCGGCTGGTCGCCTTCGAAGAACAGGTCGGCTGGCTTCGCGTCCGGCCGCCCGAGGGGCTTACTTGCTGGATATCCACGAAGTACGTCAAGAAGATGGAAGACGGCTCCGGCTTCGTGATCGGCGAGAAGGTGAACCTGCGAATCACGCCGGACGCAGACCCGACAACTGCGGTCTACCCGATCGGTCGCGCCTCCAGCGGCGATCGTGTAAACATCCTCGAGGAAGTCTCCGGCTGGTACCGGATCCAGGCCTATGACAAGGTCACCTGCTGGATCAAGAAGGAATGGGCGAAGTACGTGGAACCGTACACCTCCGCAGCCCAGGAGCGGATGGACGAAGAGGCCGCGAAGCTGCACACCGACAAGGCGCGACAGCTTGCGTTGCGCAAGAAGTTTTTCGAGACCGAGGAGCTCGTCCGAAAGGAATATGCCAGGCCGGTTGTCGAGCAGGACTTTACGCAGATGATCGCCGCCTACGACGAGATCGCGAAGGAAGTGACGGTCCGCGAAATAAGGGAGTCCGCGCAGCAGCGGTTCGATCACCTGTCCGCGCGCCAGAAGGCGATCGTGGAATTGAGATCGCTCATCGAAGAGAAGGACACGGCCCTCAAGGAGGCGGAAGGCAAGCTCATCGAGAGACTTGAAGAGGATGCGAAGGCCGCTCAGAAACGGGAGTTCGTCGCCCAGGGCTGGCTCGAGGGTGTCGGCAAGATAATCGGCCGACCCGGTTCGCACAAGCTGGTCCAGGGCGGGCGTATCCTCTACTTCCTGAAGAGCGACAAGATCGACATGAACACGTACCTGGGCAAGCTGGTCGGCATCAGGGGAGTCGTCCAGGAGGCGCCGGGTTGGGACTGGAAAGTGATCCATGTGGATGAGATTGAGGACTTGACCCCAAGATAAGGAGGCTGGAGATGAAGAGGCTCGCTGTCCTCGTTCTGCTGTTGGCGTCGGCGGTTGTCGTCGGTTGCGGCGCGTCCGCCCCCAAGATCGCGGTGAACGGCGCTGTGATCCTCTCGGAGTTCAGCCGGTTCGAGCCTGTCGAGGGCGACAAGGTGGGCACGAAGAAATACCTGATGACCGATCTTCTCGGGCCGCGGCAGGCCGTCGATCCCGCGGATGCCGGCCGACAGGAATCGTTGTTCTCAAAGGAGACCCTGGTCGCAGCTCTTCGCACGTGTGTGGCACCGGAGTCATGGTCATCGATCCGCGAGGCGGCGACACAATGGGACGGCGATCATCTTTGCATAACCAATATCCCCTCGGTGATCACGAAGTCCGAGAAGTTCTTCGAGGGTCTGCGCGCCGAGAAGGACAGTGTATTGGCCGTGGACCTGCGCATTGTCAAGGCGCGCCCTGATGCATTCTCGAAGTGGAATGCCGGATTCCAGCCCGTGGCTTCGAGCGGGTCCTCGGCCGGAAACGCACTCGTGGCAGTGTGTCGCTCGACCGAAGTCCAGGAGTGGATAAAGGACGCCGAGAAGCGAGGCGGGATCACGCTGACCAGCGCGCCGCGCATCACTTCCTTCCCGATGCAGAAGTTCCAGATGCTCCTGTACAACCAGATGGCATTCATCAGCGGGTACGACGTGACGGTCGCAGATGACGGCAGCGCGACAACGGTGGATCCGCTCGTTGGGACGACCAATGCCGGTCTCGCCGTCGGCGACCGCGCGCTCAGGGTACCCGGCGAGGAGAATTGCGTCCTCTTCTTCAGAATCGAACTCGTCGCCACGCCACCCTCCTACAAAATCGCCAGGCTGCAATCGGCCCAGACGACCGAATTGAAGCTGCAGCCCGTGGAAGTCCCGAACACGTGGAAAAAGGAGATTTCCGGCAAGCTCCTTGTGCCCTTCGACGCAGCGGCCGTCATCCTGTTGCCGACAGAGGAGCAGGACCAATTGATGGCCGTCATAGCGACCCTGGTGCCCATAGAGACGCAGTAGGATGTCCGTATTCAGGCTCGTCTCCGGTTTCCAGCCGTGCGGAGATCAACCGCGCGCGATTGAGTCCCTCAGCGAGGGTCTCAGGAACGGCAAGCGCTGTCAGACACTGCTGGGAGTAACCGGCTCGGGCAAGACTTTCACCATGGCCAACGTCATCGCCGCCGTCCAGCGACCGACCCTGGTCATCTCACACAACAAGACGCTCGCCGCGCAGCTCTATTCGGAGTTCCACAGCTTCTTTCCGGAAAACGCCGTACACTACTTCGTGAGCTACTACGATTACTACCAGCCGGAAGCCTACATTCCCCAGCGCGACATCTACATCGAGAAGGACGCCGACATCAACGAGGACATTGACCGGCTGCGGCTTGCGGCCACGAGCGCGCTGATGTCGAGGCGCGATGTCGTCATCGTGGCAACCGTCTCCTGCATCTACGGCCTCGGCTCGCCGGAGGACTACGCGGGAATGGTCCTTCAACTGAGAAAGGGCGACTCAGCAGAGCGGACCGGGATATTGAAGAGGCTGGTCGACATACAGTACGAGCGAAACGAAGTCGAGCTTCGGCGCGGCACGTTCAGGGCGCGCGGGGACGTCATTGAAGTCCTCCCCTCCTACGAACAGACGGCGCTGCGCATATCGTCCGCCGGCAACAGAATCGAGACGATCGAGCTTGTCAACCCGCTCACCCTGGACGTCCTTCACGCTCTCGACCAGGTCACGATCTTCCCCGCCAAGCATTTTGTCATGCCGCATTCGCGCATCCAGCAGGCAATTTCGGCGATCCGGTCGGAGCTTGCCGACTGCGTTGCCGCATTCAAGGCGCAGGGAAAACTATTGGAGGCGCAGCGATTGGAGGCGCGCACGAAGTACGACCTCGAGCTCCTCCAGGAGGTGGGCTACTGCAAGGGGATCGAAAACTACTCGCGCCACCTCAGCGGCAGGCTGCCCGGGCAGCGCCCCTTCTGCCTCATCGACTATTTCCCCCGCGATCTTCTCACGTTCGTCGACGAGTCGCACGTCACGCTTCCGCAGCTTCGCGGGATGTTCAACGGCGACAAGACGCGCAAGGACACGCTGATCC
>JAVHLO010000055.1:0-740 GCA_031082105.1 Planctomycetota bacterium | reverse complement strand
CTTTCGCCTTCCGTCGGCTCGCGATAACAGGCCCATGCGGTTCGACGAGTGGGAGGCCACCGTTTCCGACACTATCTGCATGAGCGCCACCCCGAATCCGTACGAGATTGAGAAGGCCGGCGGCGCCGTGGTCGAGCAGTTGATAAGGCCGACCGGGCTGGTCGACCCGCATGTCGAGGTGCGCCCGGCGCGCGGACAGATCAAGGACCTGATGTCCGAGATCAAGAAGCGGGTGGCCCGGCACGAGCGAGTGCTTGTCACCACCCTCACGAAACGGCTTGCCGAGGAGCTGGCCACCTTTCTGCGCGAGGAGGGAATCAAGGGGACGTACCTTCACTCCGAGGTGCAGACGATCGAGCGCGTGCGGATCCTCCGCGACCTGAGGAAGGGCGTTTTCGATGTGCTCGTCGGCGTGAACCTGCTTCGCGAAGGGCTGGACCTGCCCGAGGTCACGCTCGTGGCGATCATGGACTCCGACAAAGAGGGGTTCCTCCGCTCGGAGACTTCGATCATCCAGACCGTGGGGCGGACCGCGCGGAACATCAACGGCGGGGTGATCCTGTACGCAGACACCGTCACGAAGTCCATGAAACGCGCAATCGACGAGATGGCGCGCCGCCGGGACATCCAGCTCGAGTACAACAGGGAGCACGGGATCACTCCGCGCACGATCGAGAAGGAGATCAGAAGCGGAATCGAAGAGGAGATCGCGGCTCGCGGCATTGCCGCCGAATCGGCCG
>JAVHLO010000559.1 GCA_031082105.1 Planctomycetota bacterium | reverse complement strand
CCGCGACCTGCTCCGTTGTCCCGACATTGACCATCTTGTGATCTTTCTTTTTCATAAGGTACCCAGGTAGTCCTTGAGTTTCTCAATGATCCCCTTCTTGCGCGGGCGGACGGAAGTCTTTTCGGTTGTCGCGTACTCGCGCAGAAGTTCTTCCTGCTTGTTCGTGAGAGTTCTGGGCACATCGATGACCAGCCGGATCAACTGGTTTCCGCGCCTGCCGTTATGTACGTCCGGCATGCCCGCGCCCTTCAGCGTGAAGACGTGGCCGTCCTCCGTGCCCTTCGGGATCTCCAGCTTCGCCTTGCCATCTATCGTCGGCACTTCGATCTCCGCGCCGAGCGCCGCCTGCGTGAACGCGACGGGCACCTCGCATAGGACGTCGTTGTTGTGCCTCTCGAAGAATTCGTGAGGCTTCACGAAGATATCGCAGTAGAGGTCGCCCCTGAGCCGCGGATCGGAACCCGCCTCGCCCTCGCCGGCGACGCGCATCCTCGTCCCGTCCTGGATGCCGGGCGGGATCTTCACGGTGATCTCACGCTTCTTCTGGACGCGACCCGCGCCGCCGCAAGCGGAACATCGGGCAGTAATGACCTCACCGCGCCCCTCGCAGACGTGGCACGTTACCCGCATGCTGAAGAAGCCGTGGGTCTGGACTATCTCGCCCCCGCCGCCGCACGCGGAACAGGTTGCGGGCCGCGTGCCGGGCTTCGCCCCGGTGCCGATGCACTCGTCGCAGCTCTCGGCGCGTTTCAGCGCGATCTTCCGCTCCACGCCGACGGCGGATTCGAGGAAGTCTATCTCGAGGGTGACCCTGAGGCTGGCGCCGCGAAACTGGCCGGGCCTTCCCTGCCTGCGTGAAGAGCCGAAGATCGAACCGAAGATACCGTCGCCGAAGATGTCGCCAAACGCGTCGAAGATGCTGTCGAAGCTGCCGTAGTCGTGCGTGGCCATCCCGCGCAGGCCGTCGTGGCCGAAACGGTCGTACCGTTCCCGTTTCTCGGGTTCGGACAGTACTTCGTACGCCTCGAGCGCCTCTTTGAACCTGGCTTCAGCGGCGCTGTCGCCGGGGTTTTTGTCCGGGTGGTGGTTCAGTGCGGCCTTACGGAAGGCCCTTTTTATGTCGTCCAAGCCGGCGGTTCTGGGGACGTCAAGTATCTCGTAGTAGTCACGACGAGGCATCAGAACCGACTTTCTGCTGAGCGGGACCTGCGACGGCGAGCTATGGAGCGTCAAAGCCGCAGCCTTGACCTTCGATCGCCGCGGACAACCGACAACCCCCTGAATCTCAAGGCCGCAGCCGCGATCCCGACCGCAGTCGGGGCCCCTTTGCCAAGGGGGACTTCCGTCCGATTCCCCCCTGGAAAAGGGGGACTCGCGTACTAGCTCACGCTGGCCGCAACCGCTTTCTTCTTGCTCTTCAACTCCGTGATGAGCCCGCGCGAGGAGAGGAGCGTGCCGGCGATGCTGGCGCCGTTTCTCAATGCGGTCTTGACGACCTTCAACGGCTCGATGATCCCCGCGGCGACCAGGTCTTCGTATTTGCCGGTAAGGGCATTGAACCCGACGTTCTTCTTGTCGAACGCCTTCACATCCTCGACCACGACGGAGCCGTCGAGCCCGTGGTTCAGCGCCAACTGACGGCAGTTCGTCTCGAGCGCCAATGCGACCATCTTTGCGCCGAAGGCCTCGTCGCCTTCCAGCTTGAGTTTTTCGATCGCCGGGATGGCGCGCATGTACGCCAGGCCTCCGCCCGGGACGACGCCCTCCTCTGCGGCCGCCTGGGCGGCGTGCACTGCGTCGTCGATCCGCATCTTCAGCTCTTTCATGTCCGTCTCGGTCGGCGCGCCGGCGCGGATGATCGCGACGCCGCCAGAGAGTTTCGCCAGCCGCTCTTCGAACTTTTCGCGATCGTAGTCGGAGGTCGTCTCGTCGCGCAGCCTGCGGATCTGGCGCATGCGCTCTTCGATCTTCGATTTGTCGCCTGCGCCTTCGACGATCGTGGTCTTTTCCTTTTCCACGACCACTTTCCTGGCGCGGCCGAGATGGGAGATCTTGATATTTTCCAGTTTCATGCCGAGGTCTTCGGAGATGAGCGTCCCTCCGGTGAGGATGGCGATATCCTCGAGGATCGCCTTGCGCCTGTCGCCGAAGGCCGGCGCCTTGACGGCGCAGCAAGAGAGGATGCCGCGGATCCTGTTCACGATCAGCACTGCCAGCGCTTCGCCCTCGACCTCTTCCGCGACGACGAACAGGGGTTTGCCTGTCTGCGCCACGGCCTCAAGAACGCCGAGGATCTCGCGCACGCTCGAGATCTTCTTCTCGAACAGCAGAATGTAAGGGTCTTCGAGCTCGACGGTCAGGTTCGCCGGCTTGTTGATGAAGTACGGCGAGATGTAGCCCTTGTCGAACTGCATGCCCTTGACGAATTCGAGCTCGGTCTTGACTCCCTTCCC
>JAVHLO010000558.1 GCA_031082105.1 Planctomycetota bacterium | reverse complement strand
TGAACGGCCTGCCCAGGATCTACAAGGATATCGTCATGTTGCGCCACCTGCGCAAGATGTCCTACAAGGATATCGCAAAGTTCATGGGGATCGCGGAGGCGACCGTCGAGTCGCGCTTGCACCGCGCGAAACTGCTGTTGAAGGAAAGACTGAAGGACCTGTATTGATGAGGTGTCCGAAAATGTCGTGCGAAGGAATGGGTCCGCTTCTCTCGCGCTACGCCGACAACGAGGTCTCCCCCGACGAACGGACAAGGGTCGACCTCCACGTGGCCTCATGTCGAGAGTGCAGGGAAGAGCTGAATATCTTCAGGGCCAACGAACGGCTCGTGTCGGAGGCGCTTGCCGCGGGTCTCTCCGCGGAGTCGCTCGTCGTGGAAACGCTGCGCGAGCTCGAAGGGGCGGTCTCCGACCAGGCTGGGTCTGCTGAATCCGGAGCCGGGCCGGCGAAGGGCGCCGGACCGGCCGCGGGCGGGATTCGCGCGCGGTTCGTCCGGTTTCTCGCCGCGTCCGCCGGGGCCCTGGCCAGGGTCGCCGCCGTCATATTCTTCTTCGTGTCGGTCGGGCTTGCGTACTACAGCTACGTCCTGCGCACCACGCTCAACTCCATCGAACCGCGCCTGAACAACATCGCCATCACGGTCGACAGGCTTGCAAGGGAGCAGGCACAGTTGACGGCCTCAGGCCAGAAGGCCACCGAGGTCGGCTCTCATCGCCCCGTTCGTAACATCGTCGAGGTCCCGCGCGACAACTCCGATCCGTCTCATGCAATCGTGACGCAGGAGGAGGGGGACGGCGGAACAGCGGCGGGTGGGTCTGACGACACGGCCAATACCGGTTCGGTCCCGCCGGAAAGCGAGGCGATCCATAGTTTCGACGTGTCGAACATGCTGCCCGAGAAGGTGTACGCGTTCTGGACCCTCAACGCGAAGACCGTCCCGCCGGATGCAAAGTTCTACCTCTACAGGCGCGCGCCGGACCAGGAGAGCTACGACGAGGTTGCCACCGGCCTGGCGGACTCGACCACCAGCTTCATCGACTCCACGGTGCGCTCAGCCACCCCGTATGAGTACTTCCTGCAGATCGATGCCCCGCGCGGTACTCACACCCGTAGCCGCGCGGTTTCCATCAAGACCCTGCCGGACATGGAAGTGACATTCCAGGGCACCGCGACGATCGAGAAGCAGAATCCGGTCGCCGTCTTCAAGATCCGCAAGAGGGTCGACGGCCGCTGGGTCTCGCAGGTGTTCAGTGTCGGCCGGGACGAACCGATCGGGGGAATGAAGTACGCGCCCGAGCTGCGTAAGGATGTGGACTTCTCTACCGCGTACGTGCTCGCGGAATTGGAGGACGCCGAGCGGCGCAAGCTCATCGGCTACGAGAAGAAGAAGATCCGCGACGAGAACGGCGACCTGCGCGACGTCTGGGAGGAGAAATTCAACACGGAATCGATCCCCAGGGCGACGCTTGACAACGGCTCGGGCGATCAGTTCAGCCTCTGGAACGGCCAGGCGGTCACCGGGGCCAGGGGATCGCTCAGAGAATGAGCATCGCATCGCCGTACGAGTAGAAGCGATACCCCTCCTTCTTCGCCGTCTCGTAGGCGTGCAGCACGAGCTCGCGTCCCGCGAACGCGCAGGTGAGCATCAAGGGAGTCCCACGAGGCAGGTGGAAGTTCGTGATCAGCGCATCCACGAGCTGGAACGGGAACGACGGGTATATGAACAGGCCGGCTACCCCGGATTGCGCCTTCAGCGGCGAGTCAGGCGATTCACGGTCCCGCCGCGCAAGCGTTTCCAATGTCCTGCACGCCGTCGTGCCGACCGCGACAAGCCGCGGCCCGGTCGATGCTTCCTTCTCCCGCCTACGCTCGAACACACCGATTCGCTCCGCCGCATCCGCATCGATGGAATATCGCTCGGGTTCCATCGTGTGGTCTTCGACCCTCGTGGCCGTCACAGGTTTGAAAGTGCCGACCCCGACGTGGAGCGTGACGAACGTCTTCCGCACGCCGCGCGCCTTCAAGCGGTCGAAAAGGTCCGGTGTGAAATGCAGACCGGCCGTCGGTGCGGCGATCGAGCCCGCATGCCGGGCAAAGACGGTCTGGTAGCGCGCGAGGTCGCTAGTCCTGTCGCCGGCCCCGGCTGCCCGCTTGATGTAGGGAGGGAGCGGGGCAAAGCCGAACCGCGTCAGCGTGTCGTGGTCGTCCCCACCGGACAGCTCAACCTCCCATTCGCCGTTCTCGTGCCGTTCCAGGAGCCGGATGTGCCGCGGACCGGGCTCGTGTCCGTTCTCGGTTCCATGTTGGGGTGCGACAAGCTGGAGCGTCTCGCCCGGCTTGACCCGACCTCTACCCTGCAGGAGACAGTTCCATCTGCCGGCCCGATCGGGCGGGCGGGGCTCGAGGCGACCCGCCGGTAATGTGGCACAGGCGTCTCGCCTGTGCCCGTTGATGGGAAGG
>JAVHLO010000557.1 GCA_031082105.1 Planctomycetota bacterium | reverse complement strand
AGCGTCTTCAGCGCTTCGTCGGCAAGCGTCTTCTTCTTGGTCTCGTCCTTCTCCTTCTTTGAGGCCTCGTAGGTGGCCGACGCGTGCTTGAAGAAGCAGTAGCCGAGGCGGGCGAACGCCTCCTCGTACATGCCGGCCTCTTTGGGCACGCGCTCGAAGTTTTTGGCCGCGTCAAGGAACTTGCCCTCGAGCTCGTCCGCCCGCCCCATCAGGTATGGGGCGTTTTTGGCTTCGGGGGTCGATCCGTACTTGGAGTCCAGGACTTTTACGGCGTCGAGGTATGTCCTTTTGTCGTCCGCGTTCTTCGTAATGCCCGATATTTCGTTCCAGGCGCCGACAGCGCCGTACGCGGCCTTTGACGCATCGGCATACGTCGGAAAATCCTCGTATACCCGAGCGAATGCGAAGGCGGCCTCATGGAACCGGCCAAGCCTGAAGTAGGAATCTCCCATGGCCATATAGGCTTCGGGCACGAACTCGACGTTGTCGCGCGCGACGACCGCGAGCAGTGCGCGGCCCTGCCTGATCACCTTCGAGTACTCTTTCTTCGCGCGGCTGTTCCGCATCATCTCCAGGAGCCCCTTCGGGCTGATCTCCACACCGCCGCTGTTCTTCGAGACGAACTCAATTGCCATGTTCTTGACGGGGCTGTTGCTGGCGGCCACTTTCATTGCAGTTTCGACAGCCTTGTCCGCCTGTCTGAGCACCAGCAGCGATTCGGCCATTTCCATCATGGCGGCGAGCACGATGTCGTACTTCTCCGCGCCTTTCTTGGTGGCGAGCATCTTATTGACCGTGTCGACTGCGGCGGCATGTTTGCCGTTGCCGCGAAGTCCTTTGGCCTTCAGATAATACGCCCGGAAGACCACGTCCCATATCATCTCCCTGTGCTGTTCCGCGACGCCCTCGATTTCTTCCTTCAATTCGGTAACGTGATCGAACCAGATATCGGACTCCTCGAGTTTGCCGAGCTCTAGGAAGCAAAGACCGAGGTAGATTGAGACCTCATACGCGCTGAGGGAGCCTTCATAGGACTCGATGAACTCGACGAACAACGCGACGGCCCCCTTGGGAAACACCTGAGGATCTTCGGAGAGCAGTTTCTTCTGCTCAGGAGTCCCGCGCCCGTACAGGAGGGAATGGAAGTACTTGCAGGTCGGAAGGAGCCTTCGCGCCTCCATAAGGTTGACGTCGTCGTTGATCGCCACGCCCTGCTCGTCGGCGAGCTTCTCGTAGTACTCGATCATCTTCTGGAAGTAGTCTTCCGCCTTCTTGAACCGCGTTTCGGCATCCTGTCTGAATTTTGCCTTCTGGGTGGGATCCGTTTCCCTCTGGTAGCGATCGGTGAGTATCCGGCCTCGCTGAGTCAGCAGGTCCCCGACCGTGAAGCGCGCTTCAGTGATGCGTTGGACGCTTCCCTGCGCCCCGGCGATGAACTTCTCGAGCTGCCCGATGGCGTCTTCGAGCAGTTTCTCGCGCTTCTCCGGGTCCGGATCGGCCTCGGCCTCGAGCCTGAGTATCTGCGCGGAGACCATCTGCAGCTCGGCCTTCTCCGCGACCGTTGCGGCCGGGTTTTTCTCGATCGAATCCCGCACTTCTCTCGCCATGTCGAAGTATTTGCGCTTGGCCAACCCGAGTGCGAAATCGATGTCGTCCTTGACGTCGGCGTACGATGCCGCGATCGGCCACAACGCCGATATTGCGAGAAGCAGGAGACTCAATCCGCGTATTCGCTTCTTCATCTATCCAGACCCGACAAATTGTGGCAACAGCTACAGGGTGTTCAGCGGCGAAGGTCAGGTTTTCCCGGGATGACACACACAGAACAACCGCCGACCGCCGGCAAGGCGAACTCGCGAACGGCCCCTTGGCCTGTTCCGCCCCTGGTCCAGATCCGCTCGCCCGCCTCCGAAATATGTTAACGGTCGCCGGTCTCCAAGGTTCAATCGGATGCGCATTTCGATCCGGCGAAACGAAGCATGACTACCTGCCGGGAACCAGCATGTCCAGGCCGCGGATGTGTTCCTCCTCTTCCATGATCGTTATCTTCGCGCGGATAAGGATCAGGAGGCAATCCTGGCCCGACCCCGAGATGTTCCTGCTGAGCAGCCAGCTCAGGAGCGGCACTTCGCCCAGCAGCGGCACCTTCGATTCGTACTGGATGTCGCTGATGGCGGTCAGGCCGCCGACGAGGAGCGTGCCACCGTCCGGGATGGTTGCTGTCGTGCGCACTCGCTGGACCTGCATGTTGGGAGTCTCGATAGTCCTGATGACGTTCACGCCGCCGCCCACCCCGAGGAAGGTCGTGATACCGAAGTTGATCGGGTTCAGAAGCGTCGCCACCGTCGGTCGCATCTCAAGCGTCACGTACTTGCGGTCCGCGCTGACGGTTGGCCTGACGTCCAGCACGATGCCATCCTGCACCACCGCCGTCGTCGCCGACCCGGTGCCGGCGGTGGTGCAG
>JAVHLO010000556.1 GCA_031082105.1 Planctomycetota bacterium | reverse complement strand
ATCGAGCGCCTGACGGCGCCACTACAAACTGTCGGCCTTCGCCGAAGGTTCGTAATTGATGCGGGTTAGCCCTGATTCTTCGCGTATCCAGGGTACGGCGCGACAGGCTGTCATTCCCCAGCAGGCCGGTGGACGCCAGTGTTCAGGGAGCAGCGACGGTGCTACAGATCTTCGCATCATATGATGTCCCCCTCGTGCGCTTCTTCGCAGGGTTTCTCGAGCATCAAGGCATCGAGTGCCATGTCACGAACGAACCGGTCGGCTCGCTGGGAGGCGATATCCCCCTGCTCGAAGGTCCCACAGAACTCTGGGTACTCGACGACAGCCGGCTCGAAGAAGCGCGTCAGCTTATCGAAAAGGCGGCATTACCAGGAGTCCCGGTCAATCCATGGCGGTGCGGCAAGTGTGGCGAGTTGGTGGAAGGTCAGTTCACCGACTGCTGGAACTGCGGCGAAGCACGCGGGGGCGACTCAGACGCCCCGTCCCCATCCTAGTGGTTCATGACATTTGAAATTCAGGAATCAGTGCCGCGACCGTGAGGGAGCGGTAGAGTCAGGCATGGCAGGTGGCAGAGTAGCGCAGGCGTCTCGCCTGTGCCCGCTGATGCGCGCGGGAGGGCGGAGGCGCCCCCCGAGCCGCGGCCGCCGTAGTCCGGGAGCGCCGACATTGTGGAGGATTGCCGATGAAGTCCGCTGCTTCACGAGCGGATACTGTTTTTCGTCGAGAGTAGAAAGGAGATGCCATGATTGGTATTAGAGGCCCCGCCCTTGTGCTGCGGAAGTTCCGTGTGGAACCCGGGCAGCTTGCGCTTCCGACGACAAGCTCCCTGGTCGAGATTGAAGGTCGCAAGCCGGGACTCGTGGGTTGGCTGCTTGCTCTCATCGGGATTGAGGCCGTCACCAGCCTCATCATCACTCAACGAGATGTGAGGTTCCGGTCCGGAAGCCTCTTCGGGCAGCTCAACAGCATGATGCCCATGACGGCGGTCGCCTCCGCGCACGGCGGCTACGCCAAACCCATCGGGTACTTGATCGCCGCCGTCATAGTAGCGGTGCTCGCCGTGGTCTTTGCCTTCAATCCGGAAATCGGCCCGATCGCGCTTCCCGTGGGATTCGGCATCGCCGTCGGTCTTGCAATAGTGTACGCCCTCGAAAAGCGGATGGCGCTGTTTGTCGAAAGCTCAGGCGGGGCTACATTCGGCCTGGTGTTCAAGCGAAGCGTGATTGAAGACGTGCCGGTAGACATCGCGAAGGTTCAGGTTGTCGTCGACATGATCCGTGAGCTGGTAATTGCGAGCCAGGTGAAGCAGGCATAGGGCGCTCAGCGCAATGTCCAGGACTGCCTACCGCTTCACCGTCACACCCGGCAACGACTTCTGAAGCTCTGCCACGCCGGCCTCGGTCACCCGCGTGTCGTTCACCTCGAGAGTCTTCAGCTTCACGAGGCCTTTGAGGTATTCGAGCCCCGCATCCGATATCTGCGTCCCGTGAAGGTCGAGGAACTCGAGCGCAGTCAGACCGGAGATGCTCGCAAGACCCGCGTCCGTCACCTGCGAGGCCTCCAGGTCAAGCGACGTGAGCGTTGTGAGCCCTTTCAGGTTGGCAATCCCCGCGTCATTCGTCGGCGCCCTGTCGAGGTCAAGCTCCTTCAACGCAGGGAGTCCCTTGAGATGCACCAGCCCCGCACCCGTTACCCGGCTGCCGTGCAGGTCGAGCGACTTGAGCCTGGTTAGATCCTTCAGGTACACAAGGCCCGCGTCAGTGAGATGTATCGCCTCGAGGTCGAGCGACTCGAGTGCCGTAAGCCCCTTCACATGCGCAAAGCCCGTGTCGCCGACCTGCGTCCCGTGCAGGTCCAGGCAGGTGAGATTGACAAGCCCATCAATATTCACGAGGCCTTCGTCGGTGACCCGCGTTCCATGAAGGTCGAGCACCTTGAGTCCAACGAGCCGTTTCAGATGCGCAAGCCCCGCATCGCCGATCTTCGTGTTCCGTAGTACCAGCTCCTGGAGCTTGTCCATGCCCGCGAGGTGTGCAAGCCCCGCGTCCGTAACCTCGGTCCCATTGAAGTTGAGTGCCACGATCCCGGTGATCCCCTTGAAATGCGCGAGCGCAGCCTCGGCCTCTTGCGGGCCGAGCTTGCAGACTTGCAGGTAGTCCACCGTGGCCCCGTCGTGGTCGCCGCCGGCCTTCCGTGCATCGCCGCGACGCAGCAAAACGTCCGCGTTATCTGGACTGAACTTCAGGGCCAGTGTGAAATGCCCGATCGCCCCAGGATACGCCCCTTTCTCCATGCACTCCGCGCCGCGACTGACCGCGGCGGCAACGATCTGGGCAATCAACTGCGCCTGCGCCTCGGGCTGGGACTGACCCTCCTTTGCGACCACGAGTGCCGCCTTCGCCAGGGCAAGCGCCTCCATCTGGTCCCCGAGCGGCTTCCACGAAGGGCGTGCCAACGTGACTTCA
>JAVHLO010000555.1 GCA_031082105.1 Planctomycetota bacterium | reverse complement strand
GGACTAGCTCTGGAATTGTGGAGCGTCTCCACCTCAGCGGATCCGCCGGAGGCGGAAAAGCCGCAGCTTTGACCTTCGATCGCGACGCGGAGGGTACAACCCCCTGAATCTCAAGGCCGCAGCCGCGATCCCGACCGCAGTCGGGGCACCTTTGCTAGGGGGGACTCGCCTTTCCAGAACTCCGCGCGCCTGCGCCCGCCGCATTCTCCGGACGCGTCCACTGGCGCGTCGCGGCAAGAAGAGTCTCTTTCCTGACGCGCATGTATTGTCCCGGCTTGAGCTGACCCAGCCGCAGCCGGCCGATGCTCGTCCGGACGAGCCGCGATACCGGATGGCCGAGCTGCGCGAATATCCTGCGCACCTCGCGGTACCTGCCCTCCGCAAGCGTCACCTCCACGTTGGAACACCTGCGATCGCGATGGACCATCCGTATCCGCGCGGGCGAAGTCCGGCCGTCGGACAACCAGACCCCTTTCTGGATCCTCTCCATGGCCGCTGGCTCGAGATATCCCCGCACGGTTACAGAGTACGTCTTCGGAATCTCGTAGCGCGGATGGGTGAGAAGGTTGCAGAGCTCTCCGTCGTTCGTGACGACGATCAACCCTTCAGAGTCCACGTCAAGTCGGCCAACCGTGAAGAGCCGCTGGCTGATCTTGGTGAAGATGTCGACGACACGCGGCTTGCCGCCTTCGGGGTTGTTCGAGCACACGAACCCCTTGGGCTTGTTCAGCATGAAGTAGATGGGCGTCTCGGGCCGGACCCGGCTGCCGTCGAACACGACCACATCCACGGATGTATCGACCTTTATGCCGAGGTCGGTCACCACGCGGCCGTTTACCGAGACCCGACCCTCGGCGATGATCCGTTCACATTCGCGGCGGGACGCGACACCGGCGTGCGCCAGGACTTTGTGCAGTCTTTCCACGACGTCTCCTCAGGGACTCACTACCCACATGGTACTCATACGCTCGCTGCTGTCGAAACCGCCTCGCAGGGGCCACTCGGGCGGGTTCTTTGAGGGCAGCCCGGGCCAGAAAACAAGCGCGGGTCTCAAAGGGCCTTTCTGCGCGCGCCGCCAATGGTCGAGCTGCCTTGCCCTCTCTGCGGACTCTCCGTCCCGTATGCGCATGCCGTCGATGAAATTGTCGATCCCCGTCCGCGGCTGTGCGTGATCGCGCAGGCGCACCATCTCGCCTGCCGCCACGCGCTGCAACGGCCACGCCGAGCGGCCCTCGACGACAAGCATGCCGTCAAGAGGCTGCTGCGATTTGTTCTTGATCGCCAAGCTGACGAATTGAGCGGGGAAATCGTCGCCTTGCGTGGCCGGCGCAAACACCTTGATGAACTCGATCGGTCCGGCCGCTTCGGTCTTCTCGCGCGTGCGTTGGGCCAGCAGGATCCAATCGCCGGCCGTAGCATTCTGCCTGCTGAACTCCTGTTCGAGTCCCAAGGAAAAGGCGACGGTCATCGGCGCGGGATCCGGACCCGTGGCGACCGGCACGAGCCAGTTAGGGCTCGAGTTGCCGCAGGAGAGTGCGCAGTTCCTCTGTGCAGCGATGAGAAATACGCTATCGGTCGTCAATCGCCCAAGGCCCCTTTCGTAGGTACAGAAGGCGGAGACGCTGTTCGTCTGCAATGGCAAAGACGTCTGCAGAAAGTAGGCCGGCATCGCGCCTACAATGCCCACTACGACGGGGATAAGACTCGACAGTGCACCCCTGAGCCGTACGGGTGCGGAACTGGAACTGGCCGTCCTGACGAAGACAAGAAGAACCGCCGCAAGGGCCAGCGCGAACGCGAGCGTCACATAGACGATCCGGTCGGCCAGGTGCTTAGGCCAGGCTTCGATGTCGAAAAGGGCGCGTGCGCCGGCAAAAGGCTGCGGAGGCCATGCGCGCATCGCCTTTGCCGTCGCGGCCTCGAAACCGGCCGGGAGGCCGCCGGCGTCCGCGCACAACAGCAGACCGCCTTGTTCGGCGTAGAGTTTCAGCGCCGCGTCGACCGCGGCCGTGTCCTTCCTCTGTGACTGCGCGCTCTGAGAGAGCAGGACGGCATCGTAGGCCACAAGATACTCAGGTCGGTCCGGAAACTCGGCCAGCCGTGCAGCGCAAAAGACGACTTCCTTCGCGACGGCTCCGGCAGATGCAGTCCTTGCGGTCTCCGCGAACCTGTTTCTGATCGGTTCCGGAAGTTCCAGGTCGACGAGCACGAAAAACGCCTCGGCGGGAATGGGCTTCGCCGAAACCCGAACCAC
Organism: Planctomycetota bacterium; assembly: GCA_031082105.1. Taxonomy (GTDB): domain Bacteria; phylum Planctomycetota; class MHYJ01; order JACQXL01; family JAVHLO01; genus JAVHLO01. Next base: position 222 of record JAVHLO010000555.1, on the reverse strand, counting down.
AGAATCATACAGCGGCGCCGGACGGCCTGGCAGAAGTACCCGCACGCGCACGGCGGATGCGGGTCCGCTGAAAAACACCGGAACGAACACCCGTTGTTCCGTCCGCGCCGGCACCTCGATTCTCTGACGAAAGTTCTGCCACGGTCCCGCGAGTATCCCCACATCGCCGGAGAAGGGGATACCCAACGTCCGCACGGTGACCGCGACCCGCGTCCACGTGCC
>JAVHLO010000554.1 GCA_031082105.1 Planctomycetota bacterium | reverse complement strand
GCTGCTTGACGCCGTGCTTGCTCAGGACCCGTACGGCCGCGTTGCGATCGAGACGCTGGTGAAGACAGGTACGGTCGTTGTGGCCGGCGAGGTAACGACCACGTGCTATGTCGACATTCCCAGCGTCGTGCGACAGACGATACAGGAGGTCGGCTACACGGATCCGGATTTCGGCTTTGACTGCCACAGTTGCGGCATCATGGTCTGTATCGAAGGCCAGTCGCCGGATATCGCGATGGGAGTGGATGAGGACTCTGGGAAACACAAGGAGCTCGGCGCGGGCGACCAGGGTATCATGTACGGCTATGCATGCAACGAGACCGAGGAACTGATGCCTCTCCCGATCATGCTGGCGCGGCGCCTGACGAACAGGCTTGCGGAGGCCCGCCTGGATGGGACGCTGCACTTCCTGCGTCCCGACGGAAAATCACAGGTGACGGTCGAATATGACGGCGAGAAGCCCGTCCGCATCCATACGATCGTCCTTGCCGCGCAGCATGCGCCGGACGTGGAGACCCGCGTGCTCCGCGATGCGATCATCGCCGAGATCATCAAGGCGGTCATTCCGCCTGAGCTGATTGACAGGAAGACGATTCTCCATATCAACGCGACCGGGCGGTTCGTCCTCGGGGGCCCGCATGCCGACACCGGCTTGACCGGAAGAAAAATCATCGTGGACACCTACGGCGGAATGGGCCGCCATGGCGGTGGGGCCTTCTCAGGGAAGGACCCGTCCAAGGTCGACCGAAGCGCTTCCTATGCCGCGCGTCACGCGGCAAAGAACCTGGTGGCCGCGGGGCTTGCCGACAGGTGCGAGGTCCAGGTGGCGTACGGCATCGGTCTCAGCAGCCCGGTCTCGCTCGCGGTCAGCACGTTCGGTACGGGCAGGGCCTCCGACGAACAGATCGTGGCGCTGCTCCAGAAGCACTTCACGTTCGCCCCCTCAGGGATGATCGCGGCATTCAAGCTGCGCCGGCCCATCTACAAGGATACCGCGCGCTATGGGCATTTCGGCAATACCGGACCGAACTGTCTGTGGGAAAGGACGGACAAGGTTGCCGCGCTGAGAAAGGACATGCAGCGGAAAGGCTAGCCCGACCGGCTCGTGAATGCGATTCGCTGCTTTTCGGATCCGCGCCGGAGTGTGACTGAGGTTGCTCAAGAATCCGGCTGACGATTTATCTTGCTTTTCGGGAGACAGGTGAAAGTGAAGTACGACATAACCTCGTTGAAGCTGGCAGACACAGGGCGGAGGAACGTGGAATGGGCCGAGCGCAGGATGCCCGTCGTGCGCAAGATACGCGAACGGTTCGCGCGCGAGAAGCCTCTGAAGGGCGTTCGCATCGCAGGCTGCCTCCACATCACGCCTGAGACCGCGAATCTCGCGCGGGCGCTCGTAGCCGGCGGCGCCCAGCTTGCGCTGTGCGCGTCCAATCCGCTGTCGACCCAGGACGACTGCGCCGCCGCCCTCGTCAAGCACTTCAAGGTCGCCGTGTTTGCGCGCAAGGCGGTGGACAGGAAGGGCTACTACGAACACATAAACGCCGCCCTGGATTTCCGGCCGCAGATCACCATCGATGACGGCGCGGATCTGGTCAGCACGCTCCATTCCGAGCGGCTTGACGTCATGAGCAACGTGCTCGGCGGCATGGAAGAGACCACCACTGGCATCGTGCGCTTGAGGGCGATGGCCAAGGCAGGCGCCCTGCGATATCCGATCATCGCCGTGAACGACGCCCACACGAAATACCTGTTCGACAACAGGTATGGGACCGGTCAATCGACCGTGGACGGCATCGTCCGCGCGACGAACACGCTCCTCGCCGGCAAAAATATCGTGTGCGCAGGCTACGGCTGGTGCGGGCGCGGCTTTGCCATGCGCGCCCGCGGCCTCGGCGCGCATGTCATCGTCACCGAAGTAAACCACCTGCGCGCAATTGAGGCGACCATGGATGGGTTCGCCGTCATGCCAATGAAGGCCGCCGCGAAGATCGGAGACGTGTTCTGCACGCTGACCGGCGATATCAACGTCGTGCGAAAGGAACATTTCCGCGCAATGAAGGACGGCGCAATCGTGTGCAATTCCGGCCACTTCAATGTGGAAATCGATATCGAAGGACTGAAGAGCATCGCCGCGCGCGTCGAGAGGGCGACTCGGCCCAACCTGGTCGGCTACGTCATGAAAGACGGGCGGACCATCTACTTGCTGGCCGAAGGACGCCTCGTCAATCTCGCGTGTGCGGAGGGCCATCCCGCCGAGGTCATGGATATGAGTTTTGCCACACAGTCCCTCGCCACGGAATACGTCTACAGGAGTCACTACAAGCTCCGGCCGGAAGTGATCGACGTGCCCCAGGAGGTCGAGGATTGGATATCCAGGACCAAGCTCCAGACAATGGGAATCCATATCGATACGCTGACAGAGGAGCAGAAGAAATATCTCGGCGCCTGGCAGGAGGGAACCTAGTTGTCCGTGACGTTTG
>JAVHLO010000553.1 GCA_031082105.1 Planctomycetota bacterium | reverse complement strand
GCCGGAAACCAACCGCGATGAATACATCAAGAAGTGGTTGGACTGGTGGGAAGAGAATCGCGACACTTTCCAGATGCCCGAGTGAAGATCCTCGTCGCTCCTGCCGCATTCAAAGAGAGCGTCTCCGCTCACGCGGTCGCGCGCGCAATCGCGGACGGGCTCAAGGGCGCGTGTCCGCGACTCCATGTCGTTGAAATACCCCTCTCCGACGGCGGCAACGGATTCCTCGAAGCGGTATGCGCTACGACAGGCGCAAGATTGGTGAGACGCATCGCCATCGGTCCGCTCGGAAATCACATCCCCGCCCGGTTTGCCCTCTCGCGCACAGGGTCCACGGCCTTCGTGGAATCCGCAAGCGTGTGCGGTCTGCATCTGGTGCCGCCCCGCCATCGCAGCCCGCTTACGCTGACGACACGCGGGCTCGGCGAGCTGATGCTCCGGGCGCTGTCGGCGGGCGCGCGCAAGGTGGTCGTGGGTCTGGGCGGAAGCGCAATGATGGACGGCGGCGTGGGCGCGTTGGAGGCGCTGGGCGCAAGGTTTCTCGATCGGAAGGGCAGGCGGATCGAAGGGATCGTAGGAGCCGACCTTTGCCGGATTGCCGACGTCGACGTGTCGTCGATCCATCCTCTTGTCCGTCGCGCGAGCTTTGTGTGCGCGTGCGATGTGGCGTCACCTTTGCTGGGCCCGGACGGCGCGGCCCGTCGCTTCGGTCCGCAGAAGGGCGCGACCGCGCGCGAGGTGGCCTTCGCCGAGGAGTCACTGCGCGCCTATTCCCGTGTTCTGGCGTCCCTGCGCCCGAGGAATGGCAGGATCGCGTCGCTGCCCGGCGCCGGTGCTGCGGGTGCGATGGGGCTGTCACTCGCGGCGCTCTGTGGCGCGCGCCTGGTGCAGGGCGCGGAGCTCGTCCTGAGACTGGCCGGGTTCGCGGGCAGGCTCCGCGGGGCGGGGCTGCTCGTAGTCGGCGAAGGTCGGATCGACGCGACGACAGCGCTGGGCAAGGCGCCGTGCGTTGCTGCACGGATGGCAAAGGCGCGGGGCATTGCGACCGTCGCGGTGTGCGGGCGGCTGGGGAGAGGATGGCGGTCGCTCAAGGCCGATGGCATCGTCGAGTTCTTTCCGATCGCGCCGGGGTCGGGCGGACCGGTTCTCGCGGAGGACGAAACGCGTGCGCGTCTGCGAGCTGCGGGCAGGCGCGTGGCTGACTGGCTCACGTCTCGGAAGAAGTAGCCCCTCTGTCATGCTGAACTCGGTTCAGCATCTCCTTCACTCAAGACCCCGGCTACCGTCATTCCCGCGGAAGCGGGAATCCAGAGCGTCTGGTTTCCCTGTGCCCTCAGGTGCTTGTCATTCCCGCGCAAGCGGGAATCCAGTCTCGTCACGCCGCGCGAAATGTCGTCGTACTTCAATATCTCCCATGTCCTTGCCGATAATTGAATCGGAGCGGACGCGGTGTGTTCTGTAGTGTCGGCGACGCATAAACATGAGACTGTTCGACCTGCTGGCGGTTGGCCTGGTGGTGGGCGCGTTCGTCATGGTCTACCGCCTGTTTGCCGCCGATGCGCCTCGCGCGGGAGACATAGCACGCGGGCATACCCAGGCAACGGCGGGCAGCGACATTCCGCATCGTGAAGACAGGGGATCGAGCGGAATGCGCGGTCAAACCAGCGTGCTCACGAGAATCGAGCACGAGGTCAACGGTTTCCTCGACTCGATCCTGCCGAACAGCAAGAAGCCCCAATCGTGGACAATCGCGCGCGATACGTCGTCATGGCGGGCGGAAGACGAAACGGCGGACGCGTTCGATCCCATTGTCGCGGAAGACCGAACCGGGAGAGGCGCGGGAGGCGGCACACAAGTCCGTCACGGTTCCGCGGACGGTGCGCGACAGACCGGCAACGTTCCCCAGCAGGACCAGACTGGCGGAGGCAGGCAATCAGGCCAAGCCGATCCCGGTGCGGGCGATCCCGGCGGCGCGGGTGCCATCGTAGATCTCTCCGCCCAGATTTCGCCGTCCCCCGATCCGGCCCGATGGCGCAGGATCATCATCCACCACAGCGGGACGTCACGCGGTAACGTTGCGATATTCGACCGCTACCACAAGACCGAGCGGAGGCTCGCGGATGGGCTGGTCTATCACTTCGTGATCGGCAACGGCACGGACTCCGATGACGGTTTCATCGAGGAAGGCCCGAGGTGGCGGAAGGGGATTGGCGGACCGCAGACGAAAAACACGCAGATCAACAACGAGGCGATCGGGATCTGCCTGGTGGGGGACTTTGACGAGACCGCGCCTTCTGAAAAGCAGAAGAAGTCGCTGAAGAACCTGATATCATACCTGTGCGCGTGCTACTCGATACGGACCGAAGATGTGCTGCTGCGCTCGAAAGTCCCCGGCGAGAAGATATCTTCGCCGGGCCGGAATTTCTCGATGGAGTAGAAGAAGAAGAACCTGCTGATCCGCCCTCACCACCTGACATTCGATTCCGTTG
>JAVHLO010000552.1 GCA_031082105.1 Planctomycetota bacterium | reverse complement strand
TGGATTCCCGCTTGCGCGGGAATGACATGCATTCGCAATCTCGCGGAGACCGGATGACTGGATTCCCGCTTGCGCGGGAATGACAGTACCTGGTTTGCGCCGTGCTGACAGGGCCCGAGCTTGCGCTGGAATGACAAAGAGAGAGCCACGCCAACGAGGAGAGACACGCATGAGATTCGACAAGCTGACGGTGAAATCCCAGGATGCCCTGCGCGCCGCGGAGTCGGGCGCAAGAGAGGCACAGAACAGGGAGATGCAACCCGAGCACCTGCTGCTCGCCCTCGCCGCACAGGAAGGGAGCGTCGTTCCCGCCGTGCTCGAGCGAATCGGCGTCGACCCGCGCACGCTGCAGGACCGGCTCCGGAAGGCGATCGCGCGGTTCCCCCAGACCGAGGGCGAGCTCGACCAGCACCTGATTTCGCCGCGGCTCAAGACCGTCCTCGAGGGCGCGGAAAAAGAAGCGGCCCAGCTCAAGGACGAGTACATCAGCACCGAACACCTGTTCCTCGCGGCGCTCGGCGACAAGGAAATCGCCAGAGGGATCGCGAAAGAGCTTGGCCTCAACCGGGACGCGGTCCTTTCCGCCCTCGCGGCGACCAGGGGCACGCAGCGCGTCACCGACCAGGAACCCGAAGCGAAATACCAGGCGCTCGAAAAGTACACGCGCGACCTTACGGACCAGGCGCGGAAAGGCAAGCTCGACCCGGTCATCGGCCGTGACGACGAGATCCGCCGCGTCATGCAGGTACTTTCGCGCCGAACGAAGAACAACCCCGCGCTCATCGGCGAGCCCGGCGTGGGCAAGACGGCGATAGTCGAAGGTCTTGCGCGCCGGATCGTAGCGGGCGACGTGCCTGAAGGGCTGAAGAACCGACGCGTGCTCGCGCTCGACATGGGCGCGCTCGTCGCCGGCACAAAGTTCCGCGGCGAGTTCGAGGACCGGCTGAAGGCGCTTTTGAAGGAGCTGGAGAAATCCGGCGGCAACAACATCCTGTTCATCGACGAGCTTCACACGGTCGTCCGCGCCGGCGCCGCCGAGGGCGGAGCCCAGGACGCCGCCAACCTGCTCAAGCCCGCGCTCGCGCGCGGCGAGCTCCACTGCATCGGCGCAACCACACTCGATGAATACCGCAAGCACATCGAAAAGGACGCCGCGCTCGAACGTCGGTTCCAGCCGGTGGTCGTCGGCGAACCGACAATCGAGGACACGATCGGCATCCTGCGCGGGCTGAAGGAACGCTACGAGGTCCACCACGGTGTGAGAATCCAGGATTCCGCGCTCGTCGCGGCAGCCACGCTTTCACAGCGCTACATCAGCGACCGGTTCCTGCCTGACAAGGCGATCGACCTCGTCGACGAGGCCGCGTCGCGGCTTCGAATCGAAATGGATTCCATGCCCACCGAGCTCGACAACGCCGAACGCAAGCGGATGCAGCTCGAGATCGAGGCGCAGGCGCTCAAGAAAGAACGCGACGCGGCCTCGCAGGAGCGGCGCGCAAAGATAGAGAAGGAACTCGCGGACATTCGCGAGTCCACCGCGGAGATGAAAACCCGCTGGCAGACGGAGAAGGACATCATAAAAGGCATCCGTGAGACCAAGGAGAAGATCGAGTCCGAGCGGATCCGCTCTGACCAGATGCAGCGCGAAGGCAACCTCGAGAAGGTGGCGGAGATCAGGTACTCGATCCTCCCTTCGCTCGAAAAGGAGTTAAAGTCCGCCCAGAAGAAGCTCACCGACCTCGAAAAGGGCACGCCGTTGCTCCGTGAGGAGGTCGGCGAGGAGGACATCGCCGACGTCGTGTCGAAATGGACCGGCATCCCCGTTTCGAAGATGCTCGAGGCCGAGGTGCAGAAGCTGCTCAAGATGGAGGAGCGGCTGGCCCTCCGGGTGGTAGGTCAGGGCGAGGCGATCTCCGCGGTCTCGAACGCGGTGCGCCGCGCACGCGCGTCCATCCAGGACCCGAACCGGCCGCTCGGCTCGTTCATCTTCCTCGGCCCGACCGGGGTCGGCAAGACCGAGCTCGCCCGCGCGCTGGCGGAGTTCCTGTTCGACAGCGAGCAGGCGATGGTCCGGGTCGACATGTCGGAGTACATGGAGAAGCACTCCGTCGCGCGGCTCGTGGGCGCGCCGCCGGGCTACGTCGGCTACGAAGAAGGCGGTTACCTCACCGAGGCCGTGCGACGCAGGCCGTATTGCGTCGTGTTGTTCGACGAGATCGAGAAGGCGCACCAGGACGTCTTCAACGTGCTGCTCCAGGTGCTCGACGACGGCCGGCTCACGGACAGCCACGGGCGCGTCGTCAATTTCAAGAACACCGTCATCGTGATGACGTCGAACGTCGGCAGCCAGTTCCTGCAGGAGTTTGCGGAGCGGCTCAAGGACAGGGGCAAGGCCCCCGCGGCGAAGCCTTCGCCGGGCGAGGAGACCGAATTGCGCAACCGCGTGATGGAAACCCTGCGCGCGCAGTTCCGGCCGGAGTTCTTGAACCGCG
>JAVHLO010000551.1 GCA_031082105.1 Planctomycetota bacterium | reverse complement strand
GACTGCACAAACGTGCCGCTCGCGCCGTCCGGACTCCAGTTCGAGCTTGCGGCAATCAAGGACGTCCTGGACCGGTGTACGGCGGCACACGGACCGTTCCTTGTCAGGCAGGCAGGCGCAACGCCGGGCGCCGAGCTGCTCCTGCGCTACCTCGATGTCGATGCCGTGGCGGTTGCGTCCGTCCATATCCAGAACGAGCTGACCGGGCTGTTGGTCGCGGACCATGCCTTCACGAAACTGCCGGTCTCGGACACGTCGCTCCAGTCGCTCGGCATACTCGCGTCGGAAGGAGCGCTCGCGCTCGAGAACGCGGGACTGTTCCAGCGGACCAAGGAGCTGGCAACGCGCGACGAGTTGACGAACGTGTTCAACCGCCGTCAGCTCCTCGAGGCGCTGGACTACGAGCTCGAACGAGCAAAGAGATACAAACGCGCCGTGTCCATCACGATATCAGATATTGACTACTTCAAGAAGGTCAACGATACGCTCGGTCACCTTGCAGGGGACAGCGTGCTCAGGGACGTGGCGCGCATCCTGCAAGGGGCGTCGCGCGATGCCGACATCGTCGGCCGGTACGGCGGCGAGGAGTTCATCACGATCCTTCCCGAGACGGAAGAGCAGGGCGGGCTCCTCTACGCCGAGCGGATCAGGAAGGCCGTGGAACGGTACGGCCAGACGCAGAACAGGTATCCGGGCATCCAGATGACGATCAGTGTCGGGGTGTCCGGCACGTCGGGCGGAGCGGAGACGACATGCGAAGCGCTCATCGAGAAGGCCGACCGCGCCCTCTACGCGGCCAAAGAGCGCGGCAGGAACAGGGTGTGTTCGCTGTAGCGGGAGGCTTCTACCCCGGCCATGCCGGGGGTTCGAGTCGCCCTGTGCGAAAGACAGGTCAAGTGTGGGACCGGCGGCATGGCCGCCGTAGAAGGCACTTCGGTCTCCCGCACGCACATTGCTGCGTAGTCACGCTCGAACAGTCGGCTACCGCTCCCTCACGGTCGCGGCACTGATTCATGCTCCCGGCGGCTCGGCAGGAGCCTCGCCCTCCCACGCCTCTGATCCTTCGCCTACTATCTCAAGAGGAAATACATCGCCAACCCCATCACAACGAGCATCGCCAGCGGCGGCAGAATCAGCTTGTAGACCCTGCTCAGCTTCGAGCCGAAGTACTCATTCGTCAATACCAGGCACGCGTGCGCCGGCGACAACAACACGCCCACAAATCCGCACGCGTACGCGAGCACTGTGATGGGCAGGGGATCCACACCCATCGCCTCCATCCTCAGTACGAGCGGCAGGGCGGTCGCCACAAAGGCGAGCGTCAGCCCGGTCAGTGCGCCCACTATCATCGGCATCACCATGGCGGCCACCAATGGCGCGTACGCCACATGCTGAGAAAGAAACGATACGATCTGGGTCGCCGCGCCGCTCCTGTCGACGATGTAGCCGAAAACCATCGTCCCGAACCCGAGCAGCACGAACAGCAGGAAGTTCTTGTCGAGGAACGTCCGGCGTCCACTCAACCCGACCGCCACCTCGCCTGCCGCGATCGTCGCAACGGCGGATATCAGCGCGCCCGACGCGACACACAACGAGAGCGGCAGCGCGGTGACGATGAAGATGATCAGCACGGAGAGTACCGGCGAGAAGTCGCGGAGCAGCATGAACAACGCCTGCGCCTTGCCGCGCGGCGGGGGCAGCGCGCGAACCGCCGTGTCGGGCCTCGTAACGGCGGCGGGAGACGATGGGACAGCTGGGACGGAGAGTGGAGCGCCGGTCGCGGCTCCGGCTTGCGAGCCCGCGTTTTCCTGTGCCGGCTGCGTCGCCTTCTTCGCAGATTTCTTCCGGGGCAGCAGGAAGAAGCAGCCGCACAGCAGCGCGCAGATGCTGAGCGGCCATTGGCGGCTGACAAGCACGCGGGCCGGCACGCCGACCAGGTTCGCGGCGTAGATCAGCCCGGGGTAGAGCGGCCAACAGTACTCCCAGACGTGGCGGAACCAGTAGTTGACCGCCGTGTGGCTTTCGGGCGACATCTCCGATTCCTGGTCCGTAGCCTTCACCATCGGCGCGGAGAACATCGCCCCGCCGGGCATCGGAAGCAAACCGACGAGCCCTGGCAACACCACCAGCACGGACCTGTTGCCCGGCAGGAGCAACGAGAGCGATTTCGCGATTCTGTCCATGCGCCCTGACCGCTCGAGCGAGTTGCTCATGACGAGCAGCGCGCCGATGACCATCGCGAACTCGATCGACTGTCCCCGCGTCAGGCCGGTCCACATGTCGGACGCGAGATCGCCCGGCGCCATGCCGAAGATCGCCCCCAGCATCGCCGCGGAGATGAGCAACGAGAATCCGATGGGGCATTTCAGCCGGACGAACATGCCCAGGAGAGAGAGGATCAGGAAGACTTTGAAGAGCGGCATCTGTTGGTTCCTACGCCACCGGCGAACACCCTTCCGTCTGTCATTCCCGCGCAAGCGGGAATCCAGTCCG
>JAVHLO010000550.1 GCA_031082105.1 Planctomycetota bacterium | reverse complement strand
CAGCCGCAGGCCTTCACCGCCTAAATACTATTGTCGGTTCATCTAATGTTTTTCTTGACACGGGACGATATATAAGTATAATTTTCACAAAGGCGCTTTGCCGCCGTGTGCACATTTGGAGAAAATGCATGCTGAAGAGAGGCATCTGTGCCGTGCTCGTTACGATGGCCACGATGAGCATGGTATTGTTCACGCCGGAATCGGTGCAGTCCGCGCGCGCCGAGATGGTGGATTCCAGCGCACAGCAAGGCAGCGCAGATCAGGTCCGCACGATTCGCGACAAGGAGATCGTCCGCGCTACTCTCACCGTCACCGGCATGCCGATGGAGCAGATCGAGCGCACGGTGGACCGGCTTCAGCCACAGGAACTCCAGATGTTTGCCGCCATGCCCGAACAACTGCGCACCGCAGGCATGTACGAATTTGCGCCCGTGGTCGCCGTTGTGCTCGTCGTTCTCCTCATCCTCTACATCGTGTCGCGCGAAGAGGATCCGATGGAAAAGGAATTCGAGACGCCAAAGGAAGTTCGCCAGCGTGAAATGACCGCGCCCAGGACCAAGTAGCCGCCCGCGGCGGCAGGCCCGGCAGCGAAACACAAACGGCTTTGCCTCGACACCAATCTGTGCTTGGACTTTGTTTAGGAGTACCCGGATGATTGGAAGGATACTGACGACGCTCTTCGTGACGCTGGCGGTCCTGGGGATGGTCTTCCCGATCCCGGGCGCGCGCACGGCGGACGCCGAGATGATCAGCTCCAGTCCGTCGACTTCAGGCACAGCGGACGTGAAGATCCAGGCCGGTCGCGAGGTCGTGGAAGTCTATCTCCTGCAGTCCGGCTGCACGGCCGAGTCCGCGGCAGGCTTCGCGGGCGCGCTCTCGCCTTCCGAGCTGGCGTTCATCGCCGACAATCCCACTGCCTTGCATTCCGCCGGTGAAGCGGCGATCACGGCCATCACCGGGGTGCTTCTGTTCATCCTGTTCATCGTCCTGATCTTCGTCGAAACCGACACGCAGGAAGAGTCCGGCGCGAAGTAGTTTTTCTTTTGCCTGATTGGGGGACCGTCAATGAAGAAGTTCGTCGTGGCTTTCCTTGTCACCGCGGCCACCTGGAGCCTGACTTTCTGCCTCGGGCAGAGGGTCGCTTCCGGCGAACTCATCACTTCCCGGCCTGCTCAGCAGGAGCAGCAACACGCGCGTGCAGAGCGCGACGCGCAGGTCGTCAGGACGCTCCTGGTCAAGCAGTACAATCTCTCCCAGGAACATGCCTCGGCATGCGTCAACATGCTCGCGCCGCAGGAAGTTCGGGCGGTCGCAAGCGCGCCAGTGATGCTCCAGAACGCCGGCACGGTGGCTTATGCGATAATATTCTTTGTCATCGGAATGGCCATCGTCTTCTACATCTTCTGGACCGAGAGCAATACGCAGACTGAGCCGGCGGGTCCGCTCGACCGCAACCCGTCAAAGTAGGCCTTCGGCCACTGCGCAACATCTCCGCGGCGTCGGCGGACCGACGGAACGATCCCTGGTGACATGGCCGCCCCGCCTGCTGTGAAGCGTTCATCTTCAAGGCAATCCGGATCTCCGGAATTGTGTGATGTCCTTTTCGTTCTGCCTGTGTCGTTTCTTCTTCCCGACCGAGCCGTGATAAGACTCTCCCTGCTGCCCCTGGTCCTCTTGCTTGCAGTGATAGGGTGCGTATCTCCCGCGTCCGTGGGCTTGTCCTACATGCGCGAGATCGATGTGGCCGATTGGGGGATACAGAAACTCAACTTCGAGCACGTCGAGGGCGTGAAGCTCGTGAAGGGCGACAACCCCTACGACTGCGGACCAGAGGCACTGGCGGCGCTGCTGAACTATTTCAGGAGCGACAACACGTCGGTCCAGCAAGTGGCGAAGGACCTGGGCGCGACCCCTACGACCGGCACGGCCTCTCCCCAGATCCCGATCTACCTGAGGGCGCGCGGCCTCCCCGCGAACATGCAGGCGGGCAGTGTCACCTTGCTGCGCCAGAACTGTCTCATCGGCAACCCGTGCATCATCATGGTCGATGCCGCCGCGGTCCCCGATTCGCCGATCCCGCTCGCAGAGCGCGAGAGTGTCTTCCACTACTTCGTCGTCATCGGCTATTGCGCGGAGTCGCGCCAGATCGCATGCGCCGGGTATGATGGAGGCTGCGTGCTGATTGACGAGGACTACCTGCAGAAGGCGTGGAGCAAGGCGGGCAACTACGTAGTGGTCGTTGGCAATCTCGCGCCGGAGATCGTGGCTTCGACCGCCGGCGGGGCGCCCGGGACCGGGGAACTTCTGCGCGACTACACCGCGGAGCAGCATTTCGATTTCGGCGCGGTGTACGAGGACGAAGGGCGGCTCGAGGACGCGCTGGCGCAGTACAATTTCTGTCTCAAGCGCGATCCCAGGTTCGCCCTCGCGCACGTCGGCCTGGGCAATATCTCGATGCGCAAGGGCAATCGCGATGAGGCGCTCCGCGGCTACAAGCGGGC
>JAVHLO010000054.1:11877-12585 GCA_031082105.1 Planctomycetota bacterium | reverse complement strand
GTGGTGGGTCTGGGGAGTCGTCATCCTGGTCGCGGGGATCGCGTACGCGGCGTTCATCTACCAGATCGTCCTGGGTAAGTCCTTCGGCACGAAGCCCGCCCCTGACGCCATGCTCTGGCTGGTGGTGTTGTTCTGCGGCATCGGACTCCCGTGGTTTCTCGTGTCCTGCCGTCTCGTGACCGAGGTGAGAAGCGATCATATCTACGTCCGGTTCCATCCCTTCTGGCCGCGGAGGATCCGCTTCAACGAGATCAAGCGCTGCTCGGCGCGAACGTACAGTCCCTTGCGCGAATACGGCGGCTGGGGACTCAAGTGGATGCCCGGCAGCGGCTGGGCCTACAACATGAGCGGAAACCGCGGCATCCAGCTCGAACTCGAAACCGGCAAACGCATCCTCATCGGCACACAGAAGCCCGAGGAGTTCCTTGCCGCGCTGGAACGGCAGTCCGTCAGTTCGTAGTAAGGCACGCAGCCGCAGCGGAGTGCCGTAGGTTCGCAGCAGTGCATGGCGGCAGGGCCACAGGCGGAAACTACCACAGAGACACAGAGGCACAGAGAACGGAATCGGAAGCGGGTTCGACTTTCTCGAGAATCCCCTGACCTGCTTCATTCATAAAGGCGGCGACACGATGCGCAGCACGTCAACGATTAGGCCGCCTCTGGCACAAGATATGCTCCATTGTACCCGCGTTGTTCGCGTGTAACGCG
>JAVHLO010000054.1:0-11867 GCA_031082105.1 Planctomycetota bacterium | reverse complement strand
CTTCTTTGGAGGAGCCGGAGATGCGCACACAGTTGTGCAAGACTCTGCTGGCGGTTGCCTGTGTCCTGATCGGACTCGGCTGTGTCAGCGGCCAGACGGTCGGTGAAAAAACCGATGCGGCCCAGCAGGCGGAGAAGGAACTGCTCGAGCTTGCCGCCAGGAAGAAGGTCACGCTCGATTTCGACAACGCGTCGCTCGAGTACATCGTTCAGTTTCTGAAGGAGGCTGCCGGCGTCAACATCATCATCGACCCGTGCGTCGACGCTTCCGCTCTCAAGCTCTACGCGCATCTCAAGGATGTCTCGCTCGCCACCGCCTTGAAGTGCCTTCTCTCCTTCGAGGGACTGGACTACTGGGCGACCGGGCAGGCGCTGGTAATCTCCACGCGCGACGCCGCGATCCGGCGCAGGCTCGAGATGCGGGTCTACGACGTCTCCGACCTGGTGTTCCAGCCCGACAATTTTCCGCAGCCGGTCCAGTTTCTGAAACCGTCCTTTCCGTGGCTGGGATACGAGGTGTACAGCGAGCCTTGCGGGCCGGACCGGCTCCTCGACCTCATCAGGGCCGCCGCCGGGTACGGGACGTGGGACACCGAGGGCTGCAAGGCGGAGGAGCACGGTAACAACCTCTTCATCTGCCACCTGCCGGAGGTCCACGCCCAGATCGAGTACCTGCTGGGCGATCTGAGACGCGAACGGGAGTTCCAGGTGCGGATCACCGGCCGCGTGCTCGAGATGGATGCAGGGACGGCGAATGAAGCCGCCGCGAAAAAAGGCGCCGCACTGACCGCAGCGGACGCGGACAAGCTCCTCGAGACGGTCCGAAAGAAAGGCAAGGTCTCCGACAGCTTCATAGTCAACTGCTTCAACGGCCAGCGCAACGGCACGTCATCGAGCCAGGCCCACAGCTACATCGCGGACTACGACGTGCAGATCGCGCAGAAGGCGGTCATCGCGCCGCCGCTCGTCGACGTCGTCTTTGACGCGCTGGCGTTCGATTTCGAGCCGTGCGTCGATGCGACCGGCGAAGGCGTCCGCCTCACCGTCCGCAGCTCGATCGCGAAGGTCGCCGCGGACACCCCGTCCGTCACCACCAGCCTCGGCATGGTGAAGCTGCCCACAGTGAAAGGAATCTCGCTCGCGACCACGCTTGAGCTTGCGAACGGCTCATTCGCCTTCATGGAGGCCGGAACCGCGCCGCAATCCAACGCGACCCTCGGCCTGCTCATCGGCGTGCATATATCCAAGCGCGAGCAGGTCGTCGACAAGGCGGTCGAGCAGCTCTTCCAGGACCGCGCCATGGCATGGAAGGCCGCCCGCGAGAAGCTCTCGGCCGCGCGCGTCTCCGTCGATTTCAAGGACGCCGCGCTGACCGAGGTCTTCGACTATCTCAGGAAGACGACGAAGTTCAATTTCTTCATCGAGAACAGCATCCGCCAGGCGATGATCGACGAGGGGATGAGTTTGACCCTCGTCCTCAAGGACGTTTCCGTGCTGCAGGCCCTCTGCATCATCTCCGACTTCTACCAGATCGGGTACGAGGCGGTGGACGATGTCGTGGCGCTCGTATCGCCGGACAAGGTCTTCGAGCAGCCGGTATCGCGTCGATACTACGTGGCCGATTTCCTCAAGCGCGAGCCGGACTTCTACGCGCCGGAACAGGCGAAGGATGTCGGAGTCTCAGTGCAGGAGGCGATGGCCGTATCCGCCGCCGGAGCCGGTGCCACGGCGACTTTCGCGGTCGAGGAGTCGGCGCCCCTGCTCAGCGTGGACGACCTCGTCGAACTGATCAGGTCGAACATCAAGCCGGAGAGCTGGGACCAGCCGTACGTCGCGATCGCATTCGATTCCGCCTTTGGGCTGTTCATCAGGCATTCGACCGACGTGCACGAGGCGGTTGAGCGGCTGATCGGGCAGTTCCGCGGCGCGAGGCGGCGGATGGTCAACCTGGACGTCCGCTATCTCGAGGTGAACAAGACGACCGTCGCCGAGATGATGATGGAGGCTAAGGGCGACAAGGTCCTCATCGGCGACGAATCGCGCCGGAAGCTCATCGACGCGGCGCTCCAGAGCAAGAACTCGCAATTGTGGAAGGGGTTCAACCTGAACTGCATGAACGGTCAGCGCGTATACGCATGCGACGTGGCGGAGCAATCGTTGCTCGCCGGGTACGATTGTCAGATTGCGACGGAAGCGATGGCCTACGACCCGGTCGTGTCGAAGATGCGGCTTGGCGCGACGGTCGATTTCGTGGGCACGATAGACGCGGAGGGCAAGGGCGTGAAAGTGGAGGTACGGACATATGCGGGTACTGCCGCGACGCCGGAGCTGGTGAAGACCGACGCAGGAGACCTTCAATTTGCCAGGCCGCAGCGGCTTGCGAGCGCGGCGACGGCGACGGTACCGGACGGCCAGACGCTGGTGGTCTTCACGACCACCCCGGCGCCGGACCTGCCCGATTCGGTCTTCCTGATCCTCGTGCGGACGGCGATTGTCAAGTAGCGCGCAGGGCAGTTTTTCGCTGCCGTTCACGGTCTTTGGCACGCCTTGTAGGGCAGGGGCTTGTCCCCCGCCGTGCTATGCCGCCTTGGACAATGTTGCGGCGGCCCACAAGGGGCCGCCCTACTGCTAAGAAGAAGAAATGTGAAGAAGAAAGAACCCCCAAAGAAGGCATCTCTGTCAAGACGGGAATTTCTGAAGACCGCCGTCGTCATGGGCGGAGGGGCGATTGCGCTCGGCAAGCTCGCGCCGCTCCGCGCACAGGAACCGCCCGGGCCTCCCGGGAAGGCGACGCTCTTCGAGACCGTGAAGGTCGGCAAGCTCGAACTCAGGAACCGGCTCGTGCGCTCCGCGACGGCGGAACGGGCCGCGGACGCGGACGGCAACGTGACCGATCAGATGGTCGCGATCTACCGCAACCTCGCCGCGGGCGGTGTCGGCGTCATCATCTCGGGCCACGCGTTCGTCCGGCCCGACGGCCGGCTCGGCGACACCATGATGGGCATCTACCGCGACGAACAGGTCAAAGGCATCGCCAGGCTCGCGGAGACCGCGCACGAACACGGCGCGAAGCTCGTCGTCCAGATTAACCACGCCGGCCTCAAGGCCCAGCCCGGCGTGCCGGTACCGCTCGGGCCTTCCGTTCCGCAGAGATGGCGCGGCGAGGGGAAACCGCGTGAGATGAACACGGACGATATCGCCGCGGTCGTGAAGGCGTTCGGCGAGGCCGCGCGCCGCGTCCGCGAAGGCGGCGCGGACGGCGTACAGGTCCACGCGGCGCACGGGTTCCTCGTCAACCAGTTCCTCTCCCCCGCCTCCAACCGGCACGCCGACGACTGGGGCGGCTCGGACGAGAAGCGGGGCGCGTTCCTAAAGGCCGTCTACGATTCCGTGCGAAATGCGGTCGGGCCGGATTTCCCCGTGTGGGCGAAGATCAACGGCATGGAATCGATCAAGGGCGGCAGGACCGTCGAGGAGTGTCTCGCCGCGGCGGAACGGCTCGCGGCGGCGGGCGTCGACCTCATCGAGATCAGCGGGCTCGGGGGAAAGAAACCAGAGGACGAGAAGGCCGAGGGGCCACCGTACTATCTCGCAGCCGCGGAGGCGTTCCGGCCGAAGATCAAGACGCCGCTCAGCCTCGTCGGCGGGATCAGGAGTCTCGAGACGATGGAGCGGCTTGTCGGTGAGACGGGCGTGGACCTAGTCTCGGTCGCTCGACCGCTCATCAGGGACCCGGCCCTGCCGAAGAAGCTCGCCAAGGGGACCGTGAAGGTGTCATCCTGCAAGTCATGCAGCGAATGCCTCAAGCACGGCGATGAGCCGATCAGGTGCTGGCAGCCGGCGGACTAGGGCGGCATTGGCCGTTTGCCGTTGATCATTTGTCATTTGACATTGGCGACGGGAATCCACGTGGACCCGCAATCAACAACCAATGAGAAATGACAAATGCCCAATGGCAAATGACCAATGAGCTTCCGCTCTCTCGCCGGAAAGAGCAGATCGACTTCCGACAACCAGGATTCAAGATGGAAAAACGAGCATTCGCCCTCCTGCTCCTCGCCTACGTAGCGGCATGCGTGGTCTTCTCGTTTCTGGCGGCGGGCTTCTACCAGAAAGACGAGGTTCTCCACTGGCTCATTTCGCGATACGCCTGGGCTCATCCGTGGCTCTTCCTTGACATCTGGGGGAGGCCGCTGGTCACGTTCCTCTATGCGTTCCCGGCCCGGTTCGGGGTTCTTCCGGCCAGATGGCTCTCGATCCTGATCGGGGTCGGGGTCATAATCCTGACCCGGCGGATCGCGCGCGAGATGGGGCTCAAGTCGACCATCATGACCGCGTTCCTGACGATGACGCAGCCGTTCTTCTTCCTACTCTCGTTCTGTATCCTGACGGAGCTGACGTTTGCGCTCGTATTGGCGGCGGGCATGTTGCTGCTCCTGAGAAAGAGACTCATCCTGTCGTCGCTCATGATTTCGCTCACCCCGCTCGCCAGGCCCGAGGGCTTTCCGCTTGTCTTTCTGTGGGCGTGCCTGATACTGGCGGGGCGCAAGGCGGACTCACGTACGGAGCGACTGGTATCCGTTCTTGCGCTGGCGGCGGGCACGTTCGTGTGGAACCTGTGCGGTTTCATCGCGACTTCCGACGCGTTGTGGCTGGCGCACAGTTTTCCGTGGGGCGGGGAGACGGGTTTCTACGGACACGGCTCCCTTTTGCACTACGTTGCGTTCCTGCCCGTGATCACGGGCGTGGCCGCTTTTCCGTTCTTTGTGGTCGGCATGACGGGGATGGTCGCCCGGCGCAGGTTTCAGTTTCTCTTCTGGATATTCAACGGGATTTTTCTGGTCCACATGCTCCTGTGGACTTTCGGGCTGATGCGTTCGGCGGGCTACGTGCGGTATTTCGTCTCGGTTTCTCCGGTTATTGCGCTGATTTCGGGCTATGGATGGGAGCGCGCGATGGACTTCTTTCGTCGCGCGGAGGCGAAGCCGGGCATGGCGGGCCGTCTGCGGAGGCTGAGGCTGTCGCTGACGGCCGTCGTTGTCCTGCTGGCGACGGCGAACGCGGTCGTTGTCGCGGCGCTGTTGCAGCCCATTGAGCCGCTTCCCGAGCAGGTCTGTGTCGGCCGCGCGGCGGCGTGGCATCGTGAGCATTGTGCGACGCATCGGGTCCCGCAGACGTTCTGTTCGACTCCGCTCTTTTTTTTCGTCTCAGGCCTCGACCGGTTTGACGGCGCGAAGCATCCTGTTCCCACGCGCGAGAACCTGTCGCGCGCGGAGCCGGGCTCGATCTTCATCTGGGACTCGAAATCTTCGGTGCGCGAGGACCGGCTCACGCTTGTAACGCTCACCGAGATGGGCTGGACCGTGCGCGCGCATTTCCAGGCGCTGGAGGAGAAGTACTACAGGGTGGTGATTCTGGAGAGGTGACGGGAGGAACCTGCAGAATTGACCAATGGCCTGTCCGTGTGTCATTGCGAGCCGCTGCGGGGCAGTCTTCCATGCTCTGGGGCAAAGAATCCTGGCGGTTGCTCGTTGCGGCTCGCAAGGACTTTTCCGAGACAACTTAGTCGACTTTCTCTTCCTCTTCCTCCGCTCCCTCCCCGTCCTCTTCTGCGTCCTCCTCGACGGGGCCTACGACGACGACCACCAGCGCCTCGGGGTCGAGCCACCTGGACGCCGCACGCTGGACGTCGTCGCCGGCGATTGAATTGATGATCGCCGGGAACCGCTCGATGTAGTCGTCGCCAAGCCCGAACCTTTCGCATTCGACCATGTGTCTCGCATACTCGCGCACGCCCTCGAACGCGACCGAGTGCGTCCCGACGAGGTAGCGCTTCGCATCGGCCAGCTCTTCCGGTGTCGGCGGCGCCGAACGCACCGCCGTCACCTCGCGTTTGATCCCTGCGATCGCCCGCTCCATGTTCTCCGGCGCTGTACCGATGAACGCCCTGAATACGCCGGGTTCCACGCCAGCCGAGTCCGTGATGTCGGAGCTCACAATGTACGCAAGCCCTTCGACGTCCCTCAGTTGCCGCTGAAGCCGGTCGGTGAAGCCCGAACCGCCGCCGAGGATCTGGTCCATCACGAGCAGCGCATGGTAGTCCGGGTTGTCGCGCGTGATCCCCAGGTGGCCCAGCACGATGTAGAGCTGTTCCGTGTCGCGCGGTTCGACGATCGGTTCGCCGCCCGTGGCCTGCCGCATCGGCTGCGGAATCGACGCGCGCGAGACCGGCCCGGCCCCGGCCTGCCAGTCGCGCGTCAGCTCTCTCAGTCGACCGACGACCCTCGCGGCGTCCACATCTCCGCTCACCACGACGATCGTGTTCCCCGGCCTGAAGAACTTCGCGTGGTGCTCCACGATGTCCGCGTGCGTGATCGCCGCGATCGTATCCCTGGTCCCGACCCGCGGGTACTGGAGCGGATGCCCCTTGTAGATCGCCGCCGCCAGGAACCAGTCCGCCTGCGTGTCCGGCTCCTCCTCCAAGGAAGATATCTCGCCCGATAGCCTGTTCCGCACCTCGCCGATCGAGTCCTCGGAGAACGACGCGTTGCGCACGATGTCGACGGCTATTTCGAGCGCCTTCTCCAGGTCGTCCGGCAGGACGTCAAAGCGCACGCCCCTCGCGCCGCAGATGAGCTCGGTGCCCAGCTCCTCGAACGGTTCGAGTATCTCGTTGCGTGACCGCGTCGCCGTACCGGAATCGAGCAGCGCGCCGACGAAATTGCCGAGCCCCGCCTTGCCGGGCGGATCGTCGGAATGCCGGACGTCGACATCGACTGCCACGGAGACGATCGGCGCGCTCTCTTTCCCGACCACCAGCACGGTCAGCCCGTTCGCGAGTTGCACCTTCCAGGTTTCCGGTCTCGCGGCCGTGGCGCCGCAGCCAGCGGGCGGGGAGGTGTCTTGACGCCTCGCGAGTTTCGGAAGCACAGGCGTCTTTGCGGACAACCCCCTAAATCCCCCCTTGCCAAGGGGGACTTCACGCGATGCCCCCCTGCTCTCCTGCTCTTTGCCCTCCTGCTCTTCGCTCTTCTGCTCTTCGCCCTCCTCCTCTTCGCCCTCTTCCTCTTCGCCAGGGACGAGCCAGCCGATCACGCACGTGTCTGCACGCAGGTATTTCCCGGCGATCTCGCGCAGCCGCGTGGTGGTGAGGTCATCGAGCCGCTCGATGTAGCGCGCGGCGAAATCGGCAAAGCCGCACACGGCATTGTACCCGATGTTCTCGGCGACGTTCGCGCTGTACTGGGAATCGCGAAGGAAGCTGAGCCTGAGCGAGTTCTTCGCTCGTCTGATTTCGCGCTCGGTAGGCCCTTCCATCCCGAGGTGCGCGAGCTCGGCCATGATGGCGGCCTCGGCCGTCTCGTGCCCGACCCCGGGCAAGAGCTCCGCGGATGCGTAGAAGGCCCCGCCGAGGACGCGCACATCGCTAATGGCAGTCACGCTTGAGGCGAGCCGGTCGCGTTCCACGAGCCTCCTGTAGAGCCTCGAAGTCTTTCCTTCGCCCAGGATGACGGCCAGCGCATCGAGCGCGACGGCGTCGTCCGGCGCGTCCATCGAGACGGTACTGAAGGCCGCCATGATCTGGCCCAGGCTCGTGTTGAACGACAGCTCGAACCGTTGCTTCTTCTGCTCGCGCGCCGGGAGCCTGGCGCGGTTCGGCCTCTTGGACCGATCGGGATCGATCTTCTCGAGAAGCTCACGGGCTTTCCCGAAGACCTTCTCAGCATCGACGTCGCCCGCGATGACCAGCACGGCGTTGTCAGGGGAGTAGTATCGCGCATAGAAATCGCGCATCTCCTCGCAGGCAAGCGATTCGAGGTCGGCCCTGTAGCCGAGGATGGGCGACGCGTAGACATGACCGGCGTAGAGCCGGAAGTTGACCTCGTCGTACAGCGCTTCGTCAGGCGCGTCGAGCGCCTCCGCAAGCTCGCTTAGAACGACCTGCCTTTCGAGATCAAACTCGACCTTATCGAGCGCGCAATTGCGCATGCGCGAGGCCTCGATCTCGAGCGGGGTATGCCATTCGGACGCCGGCAGAGTGAAATGGTATGCCGTGACGTCTTCAGCGCAATACGCGTTGTTCGTCCCGCCGGCCCGCTGCGTGATCGAATCGATCTCGCCCTTCCGGTATTTGTCCGTCCCCTTGAACATCATGTGTTCGAGGAAGTGCGCCCGGCCTTTTCTTTCCACAAGATCATCGGCGGAGCCAGCGTGGTACGCGGTGAAGGCCGCAACGACCGGCGCATCGTGTTTCTCCAGGACGATGATCCTCAATCCGTTCTTGAGGACGCGCTCCTGCGCCGTGTCATAGATTCCTCCTCTGGATTGCGTCTCCTGTTCCTTGACGACCGGCTCAGAGGTGCCGGCGGAACCTGCGCATCCCAGCAGGAACAGCAGCGGCAACATGCGGCTGAACCGTGCAATCGAACCGTTTCGATGACCGGCCATGGGGAATCTCTGCCAGAATACAATGGGCACAGAAAGGCTCAGTCCCGGCCTACTTCCAGATGAGCATGACGATTCCGACGACGATGAAGAGTGTAGCCGCTCCGTAGTGCACGCAGTCTTTTGGAACATACTTGCTGAGCAATCCACCCATGAGGGCGGCAAGTCCGGTTATGAGGACGAGCGCGACGGCGCTGCCGATGAAGACTGACAACGGTTTGCCCGTCTTCGTTGCCAGGGCAAGCGTGGCAAGCTGCGTCTTGTCACCCAGCTCGGCGACGAACAGAAATCCGAAAGAAGAGAGGATCACTTTCCAGTCCATTACGGCGGCACCTCAAAGGCGGGTTCACACGAGGAATCCGGGAGCGGGAGGCAGGTCGATTTCAGGCTGATTGCCCGCCCGGCGCGCGGCCGGGGACCGAGTCCCTTTGGAGCGGCAAAGCCGCGGCTTTGCCGCTCCAGAACTGCGAATCCGTCGTCGATCGTAACCTTCGACGCCGTATCCCGGATCTATTCAGGCTGAGGAGTGGATACGCTCCTGTCTGCCATCAGGAGCGCCAGCTTGTCCAACTCATCCTGTTTGAATTTTGTGAACTGGACGCCGATCTTGAAGAGCGTCTGGCCCCGGACCTTCTTCTGCAGGATCCTCGAGTAGACGACCTTTCCGCGCGCCTTTATCACGTCCTTGCGGTTGGGGTGCAGGATGACCACGTCGATGGGCAGACTCATGGCGAACCCCACGCTCGAGAGCATCTGCAGCCCCGACTGGCTGATATTGACCAGCGGATGCGTCTCATGCTCGGGCTTCTTCAGAAAGTTCCAGAAGCTCGCCTCGCTGCACTCGACGTACAGTTCCTTCACCGTAACTCGTCTCGCACGTCTCCTATCCTTGGGATCCCCTGGCATGCTACTCCCCCCACATATGGGAACTCAGACAGCGCGCGACAGGTTTCCACATGGAAACCGGGACTATCATACGCCGCCGACTGTGGTCGCTCGAATCGAGAACGACTGAAGTCGTTACTGCGAACGCTACCTCGCCATCAGTTGTTTCATCTCACGTACGGCCCGATCGATCCCGACGAGCACCGCGCGCGCGATGATGCTGTGGCCGATGTTGAGCTCGCCGATCTCGCGGATCGCGACGACCTCGGTTACGTTGAAATACGTCAGTCCATGTCCGGCCGCGACCATGAGCTTGAGATTTGCGGCGAACCGCGCCCCCTGTTCGAGCTTCTTCAATTCGGCCAGTCTCGCAGCCGGCGTTGTCGCGTTGGCGTACGCGCCGGTATGGAGTTCGATAATCTTTGCGCCGACCTGTCTCGCCGCGGCTATCTGTTCCGGGATCGGGTCGATGAACAGGCTGGCCGGAATCCCTTTCGCGTCGAACCCTTCGACCACCTCGACGACTCGCTCGCGGTGGGCCATGACGTCCAGCCCGCCTTCCGTCGTAAGTTCCTTGCGCCGTTCCGGCACGAGTGTGACCTGGTCGGGCCGCACTTCGAGCGCGATTGCGACGATTTCCCGGGCCGTGCCCATCTCGAGGTTGAGGCGCGTGCGGACCGTCTGGCGCATCAGCCTCAGGTCGCGGTCCTGGATATGCCGCCTGTCCTCGCGCAGGTGGATGACGATGCTGTCCGCCCCGCCGGACTCGGCCTGGGCGGCCGCGATGACAGGGTCGGGTTCGGCCGCAAGTCTCGCCTGTCTTATCGTCGCAACGTGGTCGACATTGACTCCGAGTTTCATTCCGAACTCCCCCTGTTCACGCCCCGGCGCCGATCTTCCTTTCTATCACGAGACGGAGCATCTGTGCAAGCTCGTTGATCTCTCTCGCATCGGGACCTTCGATCATTATCCGGGCAAGCGGCTCGGTGCCGGAGTATCGAAGCAGCAACCGGCCGCTGTCGCCGAGTCTTCGTTTCACGTGCTGGACCGCCTTCGCGATCAGCGCAACGGAATTGAACGGCGGTTTCTCCCGGACCCGCACGTTTTCGAGCACCTGCGGGAACTTGGTCATGCAATCCGCGAGCGCCGAAAGGGGCGAATCCTCGCGCGCCATGATCTTCAGCAGTTGAACGGCCGTGACGAGCCCGTCGCCCGTGGGCGAATGTTTCAAGAACACGATATGGCCCGACTGTTCGCCGCCCAGGACGAATCCGCCGCGGAGCATCTCCTGGACGACGAGCCGGTCGCCGACGTTCGTTCGTCTCATCCTGATCCCGGCCGCGACGAGCGACCGCTCGAGGCCGAGGTTGGCCATAACCGTCGTGACGACGGTGTTGTTCGTGAGCGCGCCTCGTTTCTTCATATGCCGGGCCGCGATAGCGAGGACATAGTCGCCGTCGCGGACCACGCCGGTCTCGTCGGCCACGATCACCCGATCGCCGTCGCCGTCGAAGGCGAATCCGATGTGGGCCGCGTGCCGTTTCACGCTCGCAGCTACCTCCTCGGGATGGAGCGCGCCGCAACCGCGGTTGATATTCACTCCGTTCGGGGCGGCGTTCACCGCGTGCACCGAAGCGCCGAGCTGCGCGAATATTTCGGGCGCCGCCCTGTAAGTGGCTCCGTTGGCGCAATCGAGCACGATCCTCATGCCGGTCAACCTCAGGTCGCCGGCGATCTGAAGAACACGCCTGCAATAGAGCTGTCTGCCGAGCCCGTATTCCTCCGCAGAGCCGATCCTGTCGTCGGTCGGGCCTTCGTCGCGGTCGAGCCGTCCGCTCAGCACGAGCCGCTCGACGGCGAGCTCCGAGACGTCGGATATTTTCAGTCCCTGGTTCGAGAAGAACTTGATCCCGTTGTCGCCCATCGGATTGTGCGAGGCGGAGATCATGATCCCCAGGTCGAACCGCAGAGCGCTCGAAAGATAGGCCAGGCCGGGCGTGCCGACCACCCCGGCGTCAAACACATCGATCCCGCCGGCCAGCAGCCCCGATCTGAGCGCGCATGCGATAAGCGGCGAAGAAAGCCGAGTGTCGCTTCCGATGATCACCATCGGGTGTCCGGTCCGTCGTCTCGGCTGGAACTTCCCGCCGACGACGCCCGCCGGATTCCGAAGCCCCAGCCGCTCTCTGAATATGCCGCGGCGCTTGCGGAGCAGCACCCCAGCCGCCTTGGCGACGCGCACGACGTTCTCGACCGTGAGCGCGCCGGAGTTCGCTTTGTCGCGAATGCCGTCCGTGCCAAACAGGCGCTTTGGCGCGTTGTTCATTCCTCGTCTTCTGTAATGTTCAACGTCACCTGCGTGCCCATGTCGCGGACGACGATGTCCTTCGATAGCTTCGGACTGACGTAAAAGGCCACGGGCAACTTGTTTCCGGTCAACGGCATAAACGGATCGGTGGCGTCGACGTACGCGAAGAAAAGCTGCTTCTTCGCATGCTCCTGCTTGAGTTCTTCCACAAGCCTGCGCGGCCCCTGAAC
>JAVHLO010000549.1 GCA_031082105.1 Planctomycetota bacterium | reverse complement strand
GCCTGCGGGACCGCGGGCCTGATTGGATCGACCAGTCCGATCAAACCCAGGCAATCGAAGGCGAAGTCGTGCTGCCTCGGCGGCAGGTTCGCAACCTGCTTGAAGCGCGACCTGGCAACGCCGAGCACGCGCAGCCCTTCGTCGGCCATGGCGTTGATCTGCCGGCACAGTTCCTCATGTTCCGCTTCGGAGAAATGGCACAGGTCCGCGATCGCCTCGGGCGAACCCTTGGCCGCGATCTCGTATTCCTCGCCGTCCGGTGAGCGCCACACGTGCGACAGCGCAAGCAGTTCCTGCGACAGCGGGTACTCCTGCACGAGCGTCCAATCGTCGTGCAGGTGTTCGGTCTGGGAAAGGCATTGCTCGCCGAGCTGTTTGATCGCCTTCTCCATCGGGTCAAATGGGTCCTGCCTCCCGGCCAGGATGCTGTACTCCACAAGCGGATGGAAGTTCTCCGGCAGGGGCCTGCACGGGCCCGGCGTGACGTCATGGAACCGGCCGCCGGCGAACATCTTTCTTACGGTCATCTGGTTCTGCGTAAGCGTGCCCGTCTTGTCGACGCACAGCACCGTAGCCGAGCCGAGGTTCTCGACCGCCGGGACGCGTCGGGTCAGGACATTCTTGCGCGAGATCCGCCACGCGCCGAGCGCCAGGAAGATCGTCAGAACGACCGGGAACTCTTCCGGCAGCGTGGCCATCGCCAACGTAATCCCGGCCAGCAGCCCGTCGATCCAGTTGTGGCGCGTGAGTCCGTAGACCACTACTACGATCGCGCACAGAGAGATGCCGATGAACGCCATGTTTCGGACGAGCCGGCCGGTCTGTTTCTGGAGCAGTGTCTGTTCTGATTCGACGGCCTGCAGCGCCTTGCCGATCTTGCCGACCTCCGTCCGCATCCCGGTGGCTGTGACCCTTGCGATCCCGTACCCCTGCACGACGAGCGTGCTGGAATATGCGAACGGCAGGTCGTCTCCGCCGGGTCGCGCGGCCTGCGGGGATTTCGGCGTCGCGGGGACCTTTCGCACGGCGGCGGACTCGCCCGTCAGGAGTGATTCGTCGACGAGGAGCCCCTTCGTCTCGAGGAGCACGACGTCGGCCGGGACGCGGTCGCCCTCCTTCAACACGATTACATCGTCGACGACCACCTCGCGGCCCGCGATACGCCGTTCTGCCCCGTCGCGTATGACGAGCGCGCGCGGGCTGGAGAGATCGCGCAATGCCTCGAGCGCCCGCTCCGTCTTGCGCTCCTGGTAGAGTGTGATGCCCATGATGACGAAGACGAAGCCCAGCAGCATCAGCGCCTCCTCCAGATCGCCCAGGAGGAGGTACAGCACGCCGCAGCCGACGAGGAGGAGGAACATCGGCTCACGCACGACGTCGAAGACGATCGCCGCGATGCTGCGCTTCTTTGTTGACGGGAGCTCGTTGGGCCCGTCCGCGCGCAGCCGCCTGCCCGCTTCCTCCTCCGTCAAACCGGGGTGATCCTGCTTGTTGAATTGACCGACCAAGTCTGGCTGCCTGAATCAATGTGGGACGAGGGAAATGGACTGCCGGATGCCCCGTCATGTCGGTGTGGGCGGCGCCCGCGGCGTCCCGGGCAGATCCCCCCGCCGTCCCGCACGCTACCTATTGACGCTTGCGTTGCCAAGGAAACTCTTTTACGTCATTCCCGCAAAAGCGGGAATCTAGCCCGCACTATTCACGAACCTCCGATAACTCGCGACAGACCGTCAAGTTTGTAGTAGGCCACGCAGGCCGCAGCCGGAGTGGCATCTTCTCACGACAAACGACGGCACTCCGGCTGCGGCCTGCGTGCCTTACTACAAACCTTCATGAATGGACCGGTCTGGAAGTAGTCGCATTGGCCATGCAAACATCAGTAGCGCACAGACATTACCGTCCCGCCGGCCTGAGGGCCTCGTCATCGCCCACGAGGTTCACGTATTCGGTGTGATATCGAGGGCTGGTGTTGCCCTTCTCGTCGGTCCGCTTGATCTCGACTTCGAACGCGAGCACCGGGATCAGTTCGTCCTCGGTTTGAAACCAGGCGCGCGTTACCCGAGTCACCTCTGCCCGTTCCAATTTTGCGCAGGCGCCCTGCATCCGGCGGGTGACCGCGGATTCGACCTCCTTCTGCCTCTTGATCGGAGTGAGCCTTTCCGGGGCCTCCTTCGTCGAGACGGACGTCCAATTCCAGTGCTTGATGCCCAGCACTTCGCGGTTGTCGGGATGGAAGTACACGCTGATCATGGAATTGACGACCGGTTTCCCCGCGAATTCCCGCCCCAGCTTCACGGATTGCAGCAGCACGGATTGCTCACCGGGGAGGTCCTCCTCCGTCTCGCGATCTCTCTGCAGCGAGCAGACCCGCACCGGTCCAAAGGCCTCACCCTTGCCCAGTCTTACGAGACCTTCTCTCACCAGGAAGTCCTTGACCAACTGGATGGCCTGTTCCTTTTCGATCTTCTTCTGCGTCTCATGGTCGATGAGCTTGCGGAATTC
>JAVHLO010000548.1 GCA_031082105.1 Planctomycetota bacterium | reverse complement strand
CTCGCCTGCGCGGGACTTCCTTCCGGCATCAGGAAAGGGGGACTCGCTGCCACGACATTTGGAGCGTCAAAGCCGCAGCTTTGACCCTGGATCCACGCGCCGACTCAACAACCCCCTGAATCTCCCTTTGCCAAGGGGGGCTTGCGCGACTGCACGCAACTTCGTACGCACGCTCACGCACGCACTCACGCACTCACCCCTCCGTACCCGCACGCGCTACTCGACCAGGAACTGTTCCTGCCTCGCGCTCACGTTTCCGGCCGCGTCGAATGCGCGCACGTGCACATAGTGCGTCCCGCGCTTCAGACCCGACATCATGAACTTGAACGCTTCAGTCCGCTGATCGTAGACATTATCCGCGGGATAGACATACGCCCACTCACCGCCATCGACCGCGTACTCGATCCGCGCAACGTTGCTGAACGAGTCTTCGACGAGGCCCGTGCACTCGAGGGTCTTTGCGACTGCCAGAGTGACGATGGAGGCCTTGCGGTTGTCGATCAGGACGGGCTTCATTACGCGTGAAGCCGTCAGCGTAGCGTCGGGCGGATTGGCCTTCTCGTCGCTCGCCACCAGCCGAATCTCGTACCAGCCGTCCGCGAGGAACGATGTGTCCCATTTGAAGTCCTTCTTTGCGGTCGCTTCCTTCGAGAGGAGCAGCCAGTCCTCCTCGACCGTGCGCCGCGCGTAGACGCGGAACACGAGGCTGTCTCCGTCCGGGTCTTCGGCCTTCCATTTCGCGGTGAACTCGGTCCCCTCCCTGGGCTTACCCTGGAACGGCCCGGCCTCGTCGAACCCTTCGACGGTAAGCTCGGTGACGCGCGGCTGCTGGTTGTCCATTACAAAGGCGATCATGACCCAGCTCAGGACGGCGGCCTTGTCCGCGTCCCAGTTCACCCTGAACTGGAGGTAGCGCGCCGGCGGGCTCGCGACCGGAGCGGGCGACTCGGCGACCGCCTCGGACCACTGCGACCACGTCTCGTCCGGGACCGCGGTATTGCCGCTGCGGGTCTGCATGGTGAGCTTCCCCTTCGCGCTCCAGCTCATATTGCCCCAGCGCGACCTGAACTTCGTGTCCTTGACCTCTGAGATGTACGCGCCCTTCGCGGGCGTTGCCGCGGTCACGGAATAGAGCGCGCCCGTGTTGCCGGTACAGACGTACTTGAGTTCCGAATTTACGAGCTGCAGACACATCCCCTGCTGTTCCTTCAGGTCGCACAGCACGAAAGTCGTTCCGTCCGGGAGCACCTTGTAGATCTTGCCCTCGTCGCCGGTGGCGATGTAGACGGCGCCGTTCTTGTCGACCTTCACGTCATAGAGACATGTCTTGGCCATGGAGAAGAGTATGGAGAATCCGCCGTTTGGCGAGAACCTGTACACCGAACCGTCATATCTATCCGACATCTTCGCTTCCGATTCCTCGCCCTCCGCCTTCTTCTCGGCGGCCTTCTTCAGGTCCTTGACGAATTTCGCGGGGTCGAACTTCTTCACCTTGTTCGCGCCGATATAGAGGTCCTGTCCGGCGAACACGAGCGCGCGGATTTCCTGCTCGTCCAGGTCGCACACGACCTCCACGCCCTTGCCCTTCGCATACTTGCAGAGGAGACCGTTGCTGTAGGTTCCGAAAAAGACGTTGCCCGCGCCGTCAAGGGCCAGGCTCAGGATGTGGTCCTCCTTCGAATCGTGGAGGAGTTCGAACTTGCCGTCCGGCGCGACGGCGAACAGCTTGCCTTCCGGCCCCGTCCCGGCGTACAGAGTGCCGTCCGCGGCGATCGCCAACGCCCAGACGTACTTGTCGGGAAGCTGGCAGAGACCGCTTACCGCTCCGCCCGCCGCGATCTTGTAGATGTTCCCCTCGTAGAGGGAACCCGCAAACAGCTCTCCTGCCTGGTTCACGGCAAGGCTCGCGATGTACATGCCCTCGGTCTGGGCGTACAGCTCGAGCTTGTCGCCGGTCACGCGCAGGATGCGTCCCCTGTTGCCGGTGCCGAGATACACGGCGCCGCCGCCGTCTACCGCGCAACACGTTGCGGCGACTTCTTCGCTTCCGAGCCTTGCGAGCTCGAGGCCCAGTGAGACCTCGCCCGCGGACGACAGGATCGTATCTTCGAAGGTCCCTTTCCCGTAGTCATCGGGGGTCGACACCTTCCAAATGGCCGTAGTGACCGAACCCAGCGGCGGGGCAAGCAGCAGCACAAGCACCACGCCCAGCAACGCATACTTCTTCATCTGTGATTCTCCGCAAAAAAGAACTGCTTCTGCAACACGCGAAATCAGCCGAATCGACGCGATGCGACAGGCGCACGCAGCACAACGGCTATTCCTTCACATTGAACTTGACGACCTTGCGTCCCCGAATGACCCAATCCGTAGCCTGGCGAACCTGGAGCATATCCTGCTGGATTGTGACTCCGGATGATTCCGCAGAGAGCAGCGCGCCGAACACCGACATCGGCAGGTTGGGCATGCGCCGCCCTTTGTACGTGATGCCGAGCGATGGGACCGGC
>JAVHLO010000547.1 GCA_031082105.1 Planctomycetota bacterium | reverse complement strand
TGGCCGATTTCTTCATAGACAACGGCGGAACAAAGCAAGGCATGCGGGCGCAGATCATCCACTTCATGAATTCAGCCTATTGGCGGCGCATCAAGACGCCAAGCACCGACGAAGTCATGATGTCACACGCCTTTGGCTTGCGGCTTCTTTCCCGCTGTCTGGGGCGCAAGGTGGGATGTGTTCTGGTTCAGGATGAGCACGTCATCGGCAGCGGATGGAATGGGGTACCGGTCGGGAGCAAGCCGTGCAAGAGTTGTTACAGAAGAGCAGCGATCACTTGCTCCAAGTGCAGAAGGTCGGTGGAAGAAACTACGTTCTGGTGTTCGCAATGCGGGAAGAGAATCGACGCCGGCCCGGAACTGGCGAAGCACCTGGATATTTGTCGCGCTGTCCACGCTGAGGAGAGGGCCATTCTGCAAGCAGCGCGCCTGGGCGGTGTTTCCCTGGGCGGCGCTACTCTATTCACGACGACTTTCCCCTGTAATCTGTGCGCGAAGATGATTGCCGAGGTCGGCGTTCGGAGAGTTGTCTACGCAGAACCTTACCCCTCCAGTCAATCTGAGAAAGTATTACTTGACAGCAGGGTTCGTGTCGATAGATTTAAGGGGTTTGCTGCAAGACAGTTGTACGCGACTCACATATGAGGTGCATCTCCATGCGTTCACCAAAGAACGGCGCGAATGGACAAGGAAAGGCGCAACATGACGCCAAGTCAGCCGGTAGCTGCCGGACACGAACTGCGGCCTCCGTGCGCTATGCCGACAGGACAGACCTGCCCGAAGCAGCGTACAAGGCGCTTTTCCAACTGGCCGCGAAAACGAACGGCGCTAGACGCACATAGCCGCACTCGTTTCCCACCGGCCAAGGGCACTTCCGCAAGAGGTGCTTCACTCACTCCATTCTCACAATATCCCCATACGGCCGAGAGGGTCAGACCTCGAATCGGGAAAGGGCGCTACTGAGCCGATTTGGGAACCGCTTGTCCTCTCTCGCCGGGCGTCGGCGACCGCTCCCTCACCCTTCGACAGGCTCAGGGCAGGATTGTCGTGGCGCGGATCTTCCGGTCCGAGCCGCAAGCGTCAGCGAGCGACCAGAAGGGTTCGTTTGCAGGGTGAAGCGGCTTGGCCGCTCCCTTACGGTCGCGGCTCGGCTTCCGGCTCGGCAGGAGCCGCGCCCTCACCTTCTTCCGGCACAGGCGAGACGCCTGTGCTACACTGACGGCTCGGCGGGAGCCGCGCCCTCACCTTCTTCCGGCACAGGCGGGACGCCTGTGCTACACTCACGGCTCGGCGGGAGCCGCGCCCTCCCCATTGCGTTATCGCGCACAATCGACGCGCCTGTCCTACTCATACCGCTGGGCCGACAGGCGGCTACCGCTCCCTCACGGTCGCGGCACTGATCCCTCAATTTCAAATGTCACGAAAGTACGGGGTCTGGTCTACACTTTGCATTTAAGAGACCCTGAGAAGGAGCAGACTCAGGCCCGCCTATTTCGGGTTTGAGTCCTGGAAGCCATACCGGGTCGCGGGCCACGCATGGCAGGGGTGAAGAGCCGTTCGACTTTCTGGAAACCTGTCTGTCGTACGAGCAGAAGGAACGGGGAGGGCATGGGACGGGGAGTAGGGCGGGGGCTTGTCCCCCGCCGCATTTGGCAATTCCTATTTCATCAAGTCATCTGTTGAAATCTTTTCACAGGCGGGACGCCTGTACGACTTTCGTTGCGGCGGCCCGCAAGGGGCCGCCCTACAAGGCAAGATGAGTGCGCGAGTGGCAGCGCGTCCGATCCCGGGGCCTTCTCCGGCCGACATCACCGCGTGACCGCCAGGAGGCCCATTTTCCGTTCCAGCAACCGAACAAGGCCCTGAATGGCGTCCACCTCCTTCTCCTCGAAGTACGACTCGCCGCACTGTTCGCAAACCCAGGCGGGTATCGCGTCAAGCAACAGGTGGCATCCCTTCCTGTCCACGTGGAATGGCGTCGTGCTTCGCTTCATTTTGCCACGACAATGCATACATTTCATCGCTTCGCCCTCACACTGAAGTCGTCAGACCACTCGTTTTCGTCGGGGAGATACGCCGTAATGACCGCAAGGTATCCTTCGTTGGACGCACACACAACATGAATCGGCCGGTCTCCGTCGCCGAATCCCAGAAGGAGACAACTGTGTCCCCTTGCGTCTTCGGGATAGTCTTCTATCACCCTTCCCCGATGTATGACCTGCCGCACTTCCGCCCGACTGATCATCCTGTCCGGTCTCAGCATCTGCCTTAGCGCATGCGGAAGGAAAAGAACCCTCTCCTTTGCGGCGCGCCTTACGCGGCTCAGGATGTCGCTGTCCGATTCCATGCCGCAATCCTACCCGAACTTCGCGTGCGTTTCAAGGATTATCACGCATCGAACGAAGAGACTACAAGGCCCGGTCTGGGGCCGAGAGGATCAGACCTCGAATCGGGAACGGGCCACACTGAGCCGGTCTGGAAATTGCCTGTCCTCTCTCGCCGGGCGCCGGCGGCAGCTTCC
>JAVHLO010000546.1 GCA_031082105.1 Planctomycetota bacterium | reverse complement strand
CCACCAAGGTGTTGTTGGTGAGTTGACGAGGCTGACGGAGGCCGGGATCAAGATGTACTTCATACACGGAAACCGGGATTTTCACGTTGACGGCTCTTTTCAGAGGCGGACCGGAGTGCGGGTGCTTGGCGATAGCGCCGAGGTGAACATCGCGGGAAGGCGGGCCTTGCTCATGCATGGCGACATGCTGTGCGCCGATGATATGCACTATCACTCGTACAGGCGCTTTGCGCGAAGTCCCGTCGGAAGGTCGCTGTTCAAGGCGCTGCCCATCGCGGCTCGAAGGCTGCTCGCCAAGTGTATGACGCGCGCGAGCAGTATCGGTGAGCGATCCGGAGAGACCGGTGCGCAATGGTCCATCTCCGAACGCGAAGTGATGGCGGTCTTCCAGGCCGGATACGATATGCTTGTGTGCGGACACGTTCACATTCCCGGAGTCCACAGGTGGACCGTGAACGGCGTCGAAAAGGTCCTCTATGTCCTCGGGGATTGGGACGACCATGGAACCTATCTTGAGTGCGACAAGGAGACACTGCGCATGAAGGACGCCTTCGGCGACAGGTGACGCGCGACCGAGAGCGCGGGACAAGGGGCAGGGGACAAGGTGATCGCAAAGAGCGCGAGCAGGAGCACGAGTCCGAGCAGGAGCGCGAGTAAGAGCAGGGGCAAAAACGGTCAGAGGATCAGGAGATCGGGAGTCCGGGAGATCGGGCAGGGCTCGAGAGACGGAAGAAGAGGAACGTGAATCCCGGATTCCGTATTCTGGATTCCGACTTCTGGATTCTACTACTGCTTTCAGCCTTCTGCCTACTGCCTTCTGCCGACTGCTTTCTGTACTCTGCCTACTGCCTTCTGATCCGGGTGACAAGATGGACATGATGGAGCTCTTCAAGGTCGCGGTTTCGAGCAAGGCATCTGACGTGCTCATCACGGCCGGAGCTCCGCCCATGTTCCGGGTGCGGGGCGAGTTCCTTCCAAGCATCTTTCCCGGTCTCGTAGCCAAGGACACGAAGGACCTCCTCTACGGCATCCTGCGCCACGACCAGATAGCGAAGTTCGAGGCGGCGAAGGAGCTCGATTTCTCGCTGGCCGTCGAGAAGATCGGCCGGTTTCGCGCCAACATGTTCTTCCAGCGCGGCTGCATTGGGGGCGCGTTCAGGCTCATCCCCGCGCAGGTGCCGACCGTTTCGGCGCTGGGCCTGCCGCCCGTGCTCGAAGAGCTGGCGCTGCAGCAGCAGGGGTTGATACTCGTGACGGGCCCGACCGGGCACGGCAAGTCCACGACCCAGGCGGCCATGATCGACATCGTGAACTCGCGCAAGCGGATGCACGTCGTAACGATCGAAGACCCGATCGAGTACCTGCACAAGAACAAGAAGAGCGTGATCGAGCAGCGCGAGGTGGGTGAAGACACCGAGAGTTTTGCGAGCGCGCTCAAGCACGTGTTGAGACAGTGTCCCGACGTGATTCTGATCGGCGAGATGCGCGATCTCGAGTCGATTGCGTCCGCGCTGACCGCCGCGGAGACGGGGCATCTCGTGCTCGCGACGCTTCATACGAACGATTGCGTCCAGGCCGTGGACAGGCTGCTGGACGTCTTTCCCGCCCACCAGCAGGGCCAGGTGCGGGCGCAGTTGGCCTTTTCGCTCGTCGCCATCATCGCGCAGCGGCTCGTCCCGAAGACGGACGGCAGCGGGCGCATTCCGGCCGTGGAGATCCTGCGCAACAACGCCGCGGTCGGACACCTCATCAGGGACGGCAAGACCCATCAGATATACACGATAATGGAAACACACGCCAGGGACGGCATGTGCACGATGGACAAGGCGCTCAAGGAACTCTACCTGCAAGGCAACGTTTCCCTGGAGGACTGCAAGGCGCGGATGCGGAACCCGGCCTCGCTTGAGAAGGTGTAGGAGGGGAGGAGGAGTTCAGGCGATCAGGATATCAGGAGATGGATGTAGCACAGGCGTCTCGCCTGTGCCGGTATGGCAGGGGAATCGGGAAATCATAAGGTCAGGGGATCGGGGGAGGGGGCAAGCGAAAGGGAACGCGAATTCCGGATTGTGACCTCCGGATTCCGGCTTCTGGATTCTGTCTTCTGCTTTCTGCATATTGACTCCTGAGACAGCATGGATACCGGGCTCGTAGTGTTGTTCGTCCTGTTCTACGCCGGCGGGGCGGCATCGCT
The DNA here is from genome assembly GCA_031082105.1 of Planctomycetota bacterium. GTDB lineage: Bacteria > Planctomycetota > MHYJ01 > JACQXL01 > JAVHLO01 > JAVHLO01. The sequence continues at coordinate 330 of JAVHLO010000546.1, read as the reverse complement.
ATGGATTGTCATCCGGGCGGAAGTGCTCCGCAACAAGGCGTGGGTCCACTGGGCGGCGGTCGCGTACTTCTTTTGCACTGTTGCGCCGCTGGCCGTGAAAGTGGCAGGCCGCGCCGGACTCGCGGGACCCGTGATACAGGCAGTGGCGCTCGGCCCGGGCTGCCTCATGTTTGTGCCGTTGTTCGCGGTCATGGTTGGGAACCTGTTCACCTCCATGAGCCGGCGGGTAATGGGCGATCATAGGCTTGTCGTTTCGAAAACCTATGATCAGGCGGAGGCCGCCGAGAAGAGAAGGGACTACGAGAAGGCGATGTCCCTGTACCGGCAAGC
>JAVHLO010000545.1 GCA_031082105.1 Planctomycetota bacterium | reverse complement strand
ACGAAATCACTTGCATAAGTTGACTAGATGAGATAATATTATGGTCGGATGGCAGATGAGAGGGGTCGGCACGGACGGTTCTTCAGCAATCCCGAGTTACCGGCGCATCGCCTGTACGAGGCGCTGCGCGCATTCTTCCTCGAGCGCAAAACCGTCCCCGAAATCGCTCGCCAGCTCGGGTACGCACCGGGAACGCTCTACGTGCACTGCAGCCGTTTCCGAAAGGGCGAATTGGCCCCCTTCTTCCGCGAAGCTGGCAAGCCCGGACCCAAGAGCCAGCCCAAGAAGGATCGCGCCCGCGAGCTCATCTTCGAGCTGCGCAAGAAAAACTACTCGGTCTATGACCTCCACCGCGTGCTCCGAGAGCAGGGCCGACCCTTGAGCGTCCGTGCGATCTGGGAAATCCTGCGCGAGTCCGGGTTCTCTCGACTGCCGCGTCGCCTGGACGAGGAACGTCCAGAGTACGCGCGCCCTCAGGCCGCCGCCGTGGCTGATCGTCGCGAGTTCTCCCTGGCTCCCGCTCGCTGGCGGACCGAACTGGGGGGCCTCTTCCTCTTCGTGCCACTCTTGGTCAAGCTCGACGTAGATCGCTTGGCCCGCATGGCCCGACTCCCCGGCACCAAGATGATCCCGGCCACGCAGTACCTACTCTCCATGCTCGCCTTGAAACTGGTCGGGCGGGAGCGGATCAGTCACGTGATGGACGTGGCCCACGACCGCGGCGCTGGCCTCTTCGCCGGCCTGAATGCAATTCCCAAAACGACGGCGCTGACGACGTACTCGTATCAGGTCCGCCGCGAGCAGGTCGAAGAGCTCCTTGCCGGCCTCCTGCAAACGGCCCGTGCGCAGAAGCTGGTTTCCCGGCGCTCGCTCAACCTCGACTTTCACGCGATCCCGCATTTCGGCCAGGAAAGCGTCCTGGAACGGCACTACGTGCCCCGGCGCAGTCATGCCGAAAAGGGCATCGTGACGTTCCTCGCCCAGGATGGGGAGAGCCGGGCGCTGTGCTATTCCAACGCTCGTATCCTGAAGCGTGACCAAGGCGACGAAGTCATCCGCTTTGCGGAGTTCTGGAAGCGGCGGTTCCATCGCTATCCCGAAGAACTGGTCTTCGACTCGAAACTCACGACGATCGCCAACCTGTCGCGCCTGAATTCCATGCGCATCCATTTCTTGACGCTCCGGACGAAGCATCCGGGGGTGGTGCGTCAGCTCATGGCCCTGCCGGAGGCGTCGTGGACTCGATGCGAACTTCGGGTGCCCCATCGCAAGTACCGCTTCCCCAAGGTCCTCGACGAGAAGATCCGCCTGAAGGGCTATGACGGACCCGTGCGCCAGATCGCAGCCAAGAATCTGGGGCGCGATCTGCCGACGCTGCTCATCACGAACAACATGACCGAGTCAGCGTCGGGTCTGCTGACACGCTACGCTCAGCGCATGCTGATCGAGAACGCCATCGCCGACGGCGTCCACTTCTTCCACTTGGACGCGCTCTGCTGCGGTGTGCACATCGAGGTGGACTTCTCCGTCGCCCTGACCGTCATCGCCAACGTTCTCTATCGCTGGATGGGTCGCGGCCTCCGGGGGTTCGAGATGGCGCAGTCCAAGCAGATCTATCGCCGCTTCATCAACACCTGGGCCGATGTGCGCATCACCTCAGACGCCGTTGAGGTCATCATGCCCCGGCGATCCCACAACCCGCTTCTCCTGGAGGCGCGTTACGACAAGCTCCGCATTCCAGTTCCCTGGTGGCACGGTCGGACTCTACGCTTCAGTTTTCGGTAGCGCGACCGACACTGTTCGCTCAACGTTCCCATTATGCGGGCCTCCTGAGACGGGCAGCCTGACGGTGAAGCCTGGCGAGGACGGGACTCCTGTGTGCCGCCACCCCTCTGCGGCGGCGCCGCGCGGACCGCTTGCGAATGCGAAGCGGACGAGACTCGGGCTCCGTGTTGAGCGGGTGGTTCTGGAACTCCCGGTCGATTCGGAGCCAGTAGGCCTGCTCGATCGTCCGGGTCGTGCGCCGCTTGTAGCAGGTCTTCTGGGTCTTGCGGAAGCTGCGGTTCTTCCGTTCGACGTGGTTGCTCGTCCGGTCGACGTGATGCCATCCGAGCGACACGATGAGCTTTTCGAAGACCTCGTCGTCGGCGAGCATCTGGAGAGGTTGGGTCAAGATCGGCTCGGAGTGCAGGCGCGAATCCCTCAACACCCGCGTCCGGCGATTCCGGGCCGCCTGTGGCGTGAGGCCTTTCACAAACACGTCGTGCAGCCGATCGACGTAGCGACGGATCGTCCGGAACCGAGGATCCAAGGCGTAGATTTCCCGAAGGATCCGACGCTCCTTCCGGGTCGGATGCTTCTTGACCAAGAGGTAGAGGTTGTCGTTGACCAGCTTCTGGCGCCAGTGCCGATCTTTCCGGGGTCGGCCTCGTCCCGAGGGTCGGCCTCTCCGGTGGCGCGGGTTGACCGGGAGTTCATCGCGAACCTTCCGGGTGGTCTTGAGCACCTCCTCCATCTGGTCCTTGAG
>JAVHLO010000544.1 GCA_031082105.1 Planctomycetota bacterium | reverse complement strand
GCAAAGGTCACAAGGGGTCAAGTGTGCGCATTTCGCTCTTCTTCTGCCTCTGATCTACGCGCCGCGGTTGATGTCAGTCGGCTACGGCATCCAGACGGGCAGGTCGGCGATGGATTTGCGGGCGGATTCGGAGGTCGGCACACCCCACCATTCGAAGAACGGGCCGAGGTTCCTTCCCACCGCCTTCGAAAACCGGACCATCCACTGGTCGCGCTTCCCGTTGTCGTTCTCAGGCGGGTCAGATGCTGTCCGATACTCGGCAAACACCTTCTTGAACGGATCCCAGCCGAACGCCTTCTGCAACTGGACGTACATGGTCAGGGCCAGAAACGGATCGGATTTCCACTTGCCGAAGTCAGCGCCGGCGTCGTGGTGCCGCTTCGCCTTGGCCGCCAGGTCCGTCTGCAGCGCTTCGTGCGTCTGCTCCGCCTTCTTGCCGGTCAACTGCTCGATCGCGTACAGGCAGATCACGTTGTTGGTCACCTCGCCCGCGCCGTCAAAGGTCCACGCGCCATCCTGATGGTTGTGACCCAGCTCGTGCCACAGCCCCCAATCGCTCTGCATTTCGCTCTTCGTGACCATCGCCTTCGCGCTCTCGAGATGCGTCATGATGGGATAGCCAGAATGCATCCAGCCCGCGCCGATCTGAACGTCCGCGACGTACCGTTCGGGCCGCGCGCGTTTCTTCGGGATGCCAACCAGCTCCACCACGGCATCCAGCCCCTTGTCCCATTCCTTCATCAGGTCTTCCGGGCCGTCCAGCTTGCGGACCAGCGAAGACGGCACGGTGATGATCACTTTCTCCGTGGCGAGCTCCGCCCAGGGCGCGGGGGCGTTGCGCGCGTCCTTCCACTGCCTGGCGGTCGTCGTTCCGAAAATAAAATATGGCGCCTCGATCGCCCCCGAGATCTCAATCTCTCCGCTTGCCCCTTCGAGATAGACGAGTCCGCCGAAGGCGCTCGCGATCCTGCCCCCGGAAATTGCTGCGGAAGTGCAGATGTCCGGCGCGCGGCGCCATTCGTCGAGATTCCACAAGGTGTCCGAATGGCATCCGATCCGGATCGAACCGGAGCTCCCCTTTACCGAGATGACCTTGCCGGGCGGCGCGTACAGGCCCGTGCTGAGCCAGCCTTCGGTCTTCGAACCCGCCTGGATCCTGCGCACGACCGGTTTTCCCTCCGCAATGCCGGGAAACTCACGCGCGGCAGGATGAGGCTTGACCTCGTCCGGCGGAAGCCGCCTGGCTTCCTCGATTGCCGCGGCGAGCGAGATTCGGTCAAGGTACATTTCCTTCTTGATCGGGTCGCTCTTTGTCGGCACGACTTCCTTCTTCATCAGTTTCCGGACCCGGGGCAGCAGCAGCTTGTCCTCTTCGGGGACTGATCTGATGGCGTTCGTGACGGACTGACCGGCGAACGTCGCTTCAGATTCGGGAAGTTTCCCGCCCGAGGCGAGGGCATCGAGCGCCGTCGATGCGTTCAAGTATGCATGCGGCGGCTTCACGGTGAAGCGGCCGTTGGATGACTCGTTGTAGCCGTCGGCCCAGACAATGCCTGCGGGCGCGGTGACCTTGTTGCCGGGGTGGTCTTTCAGAAGGGATTTGCCCGGGTTCAATTGGAGCCATCCCCACGGGCAGTCCGCCATTATCGCTCCGCCCCCATTCTCGACGAACTCGCGCACGCTGTCGGCGTCGCCGGCGATCTGCGATTGTCCGATGACGATGACATTGAAGCTCTTCAGTTGCCCCGTCCAGTTTTCGCCCTCGATGTTCCGGGCATCGAGGAACTTCGCCAGCGCGGCGTTTTCGTAGACCGCAACTCGAGGTCTTCCGCCCGAGGTCCACAGGATGGCGTTCTTCATGAGGGCGGCCGTGTCGGCGATCTTCATGGTGGGTTCATCGAGGTAGCCGGTGTGCGCGAAGACGACAAGCCTCCCCTTTCCGAGTCGCGCAGCCGCGACGATGGGTTCACTGGAGGCAGCCACTGCAAACGCATCCTTGCCGAAGACGCAGATCGTGCCGGGCACGCCGGGCGCGGCGATCTCGTTGACCTCCTTGGTCAGCGCCTGCCAGTCACCGCCCTCCTCCTTTGCAGGAGCAGGCGCGCAGAACACCAGAAGGCTCAGCGCAAGCGCAATGAAGGCCAGGCGCATGATCTCAGGACCTCATGGTACGCGGACAAAATGCGAAATGGCTTTCCGACCGGAATCATAGCAGAAAGCAGTGGTCGTTTCAAGCCGCTCCTTCACAGGAGTGCAGCCAGGGGAAATCACAGACGTTCGCTGCGATAGGTACTCGCAAAACAGGCCTGCACCCCTTTGCGTGAGATGCAGGCACGATCTGCGAATGCTTTTGGGGAAACAGCGCCTCGAAAGTGAGGGACGGAGCAACGGTATGGCGCAAAACAGAACGACCCCGGACGCATTGCTTCCGGGGTCGCTCTTCTATCACGCAGCAGTCGGCCGGCCCTCACCCTGACCCTCAGAGGGAATCGGTTCTCCCTCTCCCCCTGGGAGAGGGAGGGGGTGAG
>JAVHLO010000543.1 GCA_031082105.1 Planctomycetota bacterium | reverse complement strand
AACATCGGGAAAGTGTACCATGCCAGGGGCGAATTCGACCGGGCCATGGAGTTCTACGGCAAGCACCTTGAGATAGCCGAACAGACGGGCGACCGGCGCGGGATGGGAGCGGCATTGGGCAACATCGGGCGCGTGTACCACGACAAGGGCGAACTTGACAGGGCGCTGGAGTTCCACGTCAAGCAGCTCAAGATATCCGAACAACTGAGCGAACTGCCCGGCATGGGTACGGCATCGTTCAACATCGGGCTTGTGTGCAGGGACAAGGGCGACCCTGACCGGTCGCTTGAGTTGCACCGGAAGTTTCTTCTCGTAAGCAGGCAGGTCGGCTACAAGGAAGGGATACGCAACATCGCGTCGGCGATCGCTTCGACGCTGCTTTCCGTCGGCGATTTCCGCGGCGCCGAGGAGTCGTGCGCGGAGGCGCTGCGGGCGGCGAAAGAGATGGGCGCGAAGACTGCGGAGGCGAGTATTCTCTCGCTGAAGGCGACGATTGCGCGCAGAAGAGCATGTCATTCTGAACTCGGTTCAGAATCTCCTCCCACACCGGGCGGGCCGTTGCGAGTGAGAGACTCCAGCCGAACCGTGGACTGTCATTCCCGCGAAAGCGGGAATCCACCTGCGACGGGCGGGCGAGGTCCCGACCACGCCGTTTCTGAAGTCCCCCCTGGCGAGGGGGGAGTCCAGCGGGCGTCCATCTCTCCGCAGGCGGAGAAGGGAGCCACGGAAGAAGCGATGGCCGCTTGTCGCGCCGCCTTGCAGATGCACCGTGACGCGCTCCGATTGGCGGAGGAGTCCGGCGCGACGCGGAAGGATCGCGCGGCGATCCTCATCGAGATCTGCCGCGACGCGGTCGAGATCGGTGAGAGCGAGGCGGCGCTGAACGCGCTGGCCGAAGCGGCGAAGCTTGCCGGCGAGACGCAGGACTTCGGATTGCGGACGGAGCTCGATGCGGCGAGTGCGCGCTGCGAGCTGGCATTCGGCGACAAGACGAAGGCGCGGAAGATGTACGGAGACCTTGCTGCGCTGCTGGATTCGAAGGGCTACCTCCTGCGCGCCCGCGAGCTCGAGCAGGAAGGCCGGACGTGAGGATCACTGCTTGGGGATGAGTTCTCGGGGATCAGTGCCGCGACCGTGAGGGAGCGGTAACCGTGCGTGTGTGCGTGCCTGCGCGCGTGGGCGCGGAGGCAAGCAAGCCGGAGGCAAGTTCTCTCTCCGCGTAGCCTGTGGGCATTCTATTTTCGACGTCTGACCCCAGTTCTTTCCAGGTCGCTCGAAGAGGCCGGTCGGCCGGCGCCTATGCTGGAGCATTCTGAGAATATGCCGGCGGTAGAGAAACATGGAAGGTCGTCCCCGCGTCCTCACTCGTAGAGAACCAGACCTTCCCCTTCAAGTACCTCTCCCCAAACAACTTCATGCTGTATGTCCCGATGCCGCGCCCTTTCCCCTTTTGGGAGAACGAACGTTGGAACACCTGAAGCTGGACCGGGCGAGGCATGAAACCGGGATTGTGCACGCTGAACACGACTGAGGATCCGCTCTTCTTGCAGGCAAGAAGCACTTTCTGCCCCTTCGTCGTTGCCTCGAGCGCGTTCTTTGTCATGTTCTCGATCACTCGACGCAAGAGGTTCTTGTCGGTCGCCAGTTCAACCTCATCCGAGTCGTTGTCCACCGCAATGGCGCGTTCGCTCCAATCCGGGCTTGTGGCGAAAGTCTGTCTGGCTTCGTCGAGCAGAGAACGGGAATTCACGTTCGAGATGCTCACGGCCAGTTCGCCACTCTCTGCCTGCAGCAGTCTCCTCTGGGATGCGATCTCCTCGACGAGTCGGTTGCTGGCCGACAGGATCGCCGCGACACTTTCAAGTGAACATGCGGGGTCGCCGGAGGCGGCAAGAAGCTGCGAGTGTCCAGCCAACACCGTGAGGATATTGTTGACATCATGAAAGAAGGTCCTCTCAAGGGCTTGTCTGCGCTTCTCATCATGAATGTCCAGCAGAGTGACAATCGTAAAATCTCTCCCTTCGTACGTCCAGGGCGAGGCCCAGACTCTGAACTCATAGGGTCCCCCTGCAACTGTGGATATGCTGGCTTCCGATACGACCGTAGTCTTCTCACTCTGGGACTGGAGAACGGCCCTCGCAGCGCCGCACTCACGGCAGAATTCACTCGTTCCGCATCCGGCCTGCAGTCTGGCACTATGGATGCAGCCGATCATTTCCCCCGGCCGTTTGCCCGCTATTTCCTCGACGACAGAAGCGCCAAGCATGTCCAGGATGCCTCTGTTCGCGTAGACAATTTGACGTTGCCGGTTCAGGATCAGCAGAATGCAGGGAATTGTCCTTGTAAGCTGCTCAAGCAATGCAGAGCGCATGAGCAGCTGGACGTCTCGGGATATGCTCTCCGAATCCGCCCTTTCGGGAGGAGCAAACTGCGTCGCAAGAGAATCGGTCATTTACTTCTCCTTTCGCGCCCGACAAGGGCGGGCTGAGCCGCGCAATGTGCGAAATTCCTTCAAAGAAGCCGGACCTTC
>JAVHLO010000542.1 GCA_031082105.1 Planctomycetota bacterium | reverse complement strand
CCTGGCCCCGCTTCGTCAGCGGGAACAGAATGAGCTTGATGAGGATGGTCAGAAGTACGATCGCAACGCCGTAGTTCTTCACCATCGCGAAGAAGACGCCCAGCACGGCCAGCAATATCTTGCTGATGAACTCGAAGGTGCCGTAGTCCAGCAGCCGGTCGAGGCCGACGTCGGAGTAGCCTGTGAGCAGTTCTTCTTCCTTCGGCCCGATGAACATGGGGCAATTGAATGTGATCCGGTCGCCGGTCTTTGCCACGCGCATCATCCCGGTCCGCACAAGGGTCAGGATATTCCTGACCTTGGGCGCGTCCGCGCTGCCGGGCGCCGCGGTCTTCTCGTTAACATCGAACGATTCGAAGGACACGCTTCCGAACCGGACGGCCTGGTTCTGGTTCTCAGCTACGAACACGACCGCGAAGTACTTGTTGTCCGCGCCGGTCCACATCTTCGGACCGTTGATGTCGAAGGAAGGCTTCTCCGCGGCCTTCTCGAGCATCAGCTCCTGGTCGAGCCGCCAGAGACCATTGTCGTCGCGGCGCGCGAGCAGACCACGGATGGAAGGCGTATCTTCGGTCTCGACGTCTATGCCGGCGGTCGTGCAGATCTGGAGCTGGCGGTCGATCGCGCGGGGAGAGAGGTTATCGATGCTCAACTCCATGCGCATCAGGTATGGTTTATCGGACACCTCGAGCGTTTTGGTGTACTTGAGGCCGTCGGGCGCGGTGTAGGTGAAGGAGACCATCTTGCCGGTGTGACCTGGTTCGACCTGCCATGCTGCGCTATCGGCGGTGTCGCGGGCGTCCGGATCCTTGACCATGAACGGGCGCCATGTCTCGTGCAGAGGCTGGAGGAGCTGCAACTCGGGTTCGCCGCGGGAGCTGCGGAACTTCTTGAGGTACACGGACTCGACCGCTGCGCCGACGTTCGTGACCACGGCACGCAGCGTATCGCTTTCGAGGGTGAACCGCTGAGCCTCCACGTCCGGGTGTTTGAATTCGGATTCCGGCTCGGAGGTGACCGTCGTGCTTCCGCCTCCGGCAGTGCCGTTGCCGCCGCCGGTTTGGGGCGGGGTGGTGTCGGTCGTTCCGGCGCCGGGCGGGGTGTCCGTCTCTTCCGGGACGACATACTTGTCGCCGCAGCAGACGGGACAGGTGTGTTTCGGTTCCTCTTTTGGCGTAGTCTGTTTCGGAGGCTGAGGTGGCGCTTTGGGCACGATCATCGGCGCGATCAACTGGAAGTAGAGGAACATCACTACCAGCGACACGACGATTGCGAGGAATGTGCGGTTGTCTTTCATTGGGATTTCGTCTTTTTCCTCGTCGTGAAATTGGTCGGGGCGGCCTAGCCGTGCGTGAACTTCGCTCCGCACTTGGGGCAGCGGACGGTGTCCTTGTCGGGCAGCCACTCGCGCTGGGCGCTGCACTTGGGGCAAGGGCGTTCCGCCTCTTCGATGAGCATGTTGGGAATGCCGTCTTCCACCCGGTAGCGGCAGGCGCATTCCGTGTTTTCGCAGAGGAGCAGCGCACCTTCAAGCCGTACCGGCGTCTTGCAGAGCGGGCAGGCGAGAATGTCCAGAAGTTCCTTCGAAAGCACCATAGGCGCTGCATAGTACAAGAAGAAGGCGTTCCTGTCAAGGATAATCGGCAGGTTTTCCGGGAGGGGGAATGCGGATATCGCGCCGTCAGGGGCTGTGACTGCGCCGTCTTGGAGCGTCTCCACCTCAGCGGATCCGCCGGAGGCGGAAAAGCCGCAACTTTGACCCTTCCCTGATTCGTGAACAAGGCCGGCCAGGGGTCAGCCGGACTCGACTGCCAGGAGCCTCTTCTTGCGGCGTATTCCGCCGGGCCCGCCGAAGCCGCACATCCGGCCGTCGTGGCCGATCACCCGATGGCAGGGGACGACAGGGAAGAACGGGTTACGTGCCATGACCTGGCCGACCGCGCGGGCCGCGCCCGGCCTGCCTGCATGCGCGGCCATCTCTCCGTAGGAGACCGTCTCGCCGTAGCGGACCGCGCGCGCAGCCGTGTAGACAGCGCGGGCGAAGCGGCCCAGGCCGCGCATGTCGAGGGGAATGCCCTTGAATGTCTCTCGTTTGCCGTCGAAGAAACTGCGGAGGTGTTTGACGGTGGAAGCGAGGATCCGGCGCGGCCTCGGCCCTGCTTCGGCGCGCGCGGCCTCTTGATCCGTCTTCGGCGGCCCGGCTTGCGCTGGTTGGATGACCAAGCGTCCGCATCGGCTCACAAGCTCGGCGCCGCGCAGGGCGCGAACGAGCGTCGCGCGCGCGCCGCGCTCGGTCGGGCAGGGGGAAAAGGTGCGCAGCACGCCGCGCGCGGTCGACAATACCCCGAACCAGCCGAGGGAACAGCGCGCGACCATGCCACAAACGCGAACAGGATCCGGCTCGGGCGTCACAGGGCCGAAGAGAAGAATGCCGCCTGGTTGTGAGAGTCTGGACATTGAGAGGACTAGCTCTGGAATTGTGGAGCGTCTCCACCTCTGCGGCTTTTCCGCCTCCGGCGGATCCGCTGAGG
>JAVHLO010000541.1 GCA_031082105.1 Planctomycetota bacterium | reverse complement strand
CAATGAGGTTCATTGAACCTTTTCACCCTCTATGCAAGAAGTGGGCCAGTCCAGGACCCGATTCCGCTGAAAAGCCCCCCTTGTCTGTCATGCCGAACTCGTTTCGGCATCTCCTCCACACTTGGACAAGGCGATTCTGTCCACCGCAGCGGATCCGCTTGCGGCGGAAACCGAGTTCAGAATGACAGGACGGGGTTTGTTCAGCGAAATCCAAAACTCTAGATGTCTCCCTTCTTGACGATCAGCGCGACGGGTTTGGAGCGCTCGCGCAAGCGCGCGGCGAGCCGCCCGATCTGTTCGCCGGCGATATTCTCCGCGAAGATCTCGTAGTGGATTCCTGCTAGCGCGAGCAGGTCAGTGAGTATCCGGCCCATCACGAGATGTTCCGGCGCGTCCTTTCCCTGGTACCCGCGCCAACTGACGACCAGCAGGCACGGGATATCGTAGATGAGGTTCAACGACGCGAGCGCGTTCAGGCAGTAGCCGAGTCCGGAGTTCTGCATGAGGCAGACGGGCGACTTTCCCCCGAAGTATGCCCCTGCGGCCATGCCGATTGCGGAATCCTCGCGCACCGCGGGCACGTAGGGAACCTCCTGTTGCCCTTCGAGCGCGTGGATGGCGCCCTTCAGGATGGAACACGGCACGCCGGTGAAGAAATCGAAACCGGCGCCGCGCAGCAGTTTCAGAAAGGCGGTGGAGTCCATGGTTCTCTCACGGAGTCAGCTCTTGTGGTCGGCTTGAGGGCCGGTTGCAGCGAAACAACCCCCTGAATCTCAAGGCCGCAGCCGCGATCCCGACCGCAGTCGGGGCCCCTTTGCTAAGGGGGACTTGGCGTAGCAACCGCGCCACGGGCATGGCCCAAATCCCCAAGAACCGCTGCCATGGGCAACGTCGAAAAACGACCGTGCCCGAAACGGCGAAACCCAGCTTGAACACTACTTGCCCGATTCCAGTTTCTTCAGGCAGTCGCGGATCATCTGGATGGCGGCCTTGTCCTCCTCGAGCGCCTTCAGGACGATCTCCGCGGCCCTGGCCCGGTTCTTCTCGTCCAGCATGGGCTTCGCCGCATCGTTCATGGCCGCAGCCATGTCCTTGTCCCAGGAGAACGGCAGCAGCGTCTGGATCTCTTTCAGGATCTCGGTCTCCTTCTCGAACCGCTTCGCCGCTTCAGCGAGTTCCGGCCTGTCCTTGAGCGATGTGAGGTAGGCCGCCGCGGCCTTGCGCGCGTCGATGAGGATGTGCGTCTGCCAGGCGTTCACCCACGCGGCGTTGCCCGCGTCCTTTTCGGCGACAGGTGATTTGAGCGCATCCGCCCACGCAGCGTATGCGGCGGAACCGCAGACCCACATCTCCTGTGTCTTCCCGGCGTCGAAGAACGCGACCGCGCGCTTCAACGACTGGACGACGAGGTCTTCCTCTTTCGGGCGTGATTCGAGTTTCTCGATGAGACCGAGGTAGTTGGACGAATCCCAGACAGTCTTGAACTCCTTGAAGTCAATCTTCGAGTACTCTTCGCCCTTGTCGAAGTAGCTGCGCACGAGGAGGCGTCGAGCCTTGCCCTCCTCCTCGAAGCCGACGATGAGGCAGAACTCGGGCGCGCCGACCAGCCCGTGCGACACAATCGGCGTGCAGGTCTGCATGCTCTCGACGATTGCCGTCCACGTGTCGTCGAGCGGCTTGTTTTCCATCGGAGTCAGGGTGTAACCGATCGCGGCGAGGGCGTTGCCCTGGACGCACTCGGGGCTTATCGCGCATGAGCTCGGGCACCACACAACGGGCGCGCCGGGCTGCGCGGGACCCGCGAACCATGCTATTCTGAACGCGCCGCCGGACACGCCCATGAGATAAGCGTAATCGCGCTTCTCGCCGGCGTATGCGGCGAATGCTTCGACTACGCCGATCTCCGAGAAGTCCTTTCCCTGGCCGAACGACAGCTTCTGCACGTTCGCGGCGCGGGCGCCGGTCTTCTCCGCTTCTTCCTCGGACCAGGTCGGGCCGACAGCGGTGACGAACAACAGAGCGCAGATCAGCGCTCCGAAGACACCGTTTCGCAACAACATGAGCTCCTCCCTAGAATGCACGCCCGCCTGTGCGGGATACCTTCCGGGCGTTTGACGGGTCTCAGTGGCGCAGGAAACTCGCTACGACTTCTCCGCCTGCTTGCCGGGCAGAGCGAATTGGCGCGTGATGGTCGCCGTCATGAGTTCTTCGAGTTTGCGCAGGAACGCGATCTCGTGATCCACGCGCTGATACTCGTTGATGTCCATGTAGCGCATGAAATTCCTGACGCCGATATCGATGACTTCGTAGGGGATTGCGGGCTTGCCCATCTCGCCGAGCCGGATGATCGTGGCCTTGATGAGCGCCTCCGGTTTCAGCTTGGTGTTCCAGATCGGGTTTGCGGCAATTTCCCTCCGGAACGGCACGATCATCGCCGGCTTGTAGAAGTCGCCGCGGAACTTGAGATAGTCGATGTTGTCCCAGAAGGTCCACTGTGCGCTGCAGAGCGAGCTGAAAGGCAGGAAGACCTG
>JAVHLO010000540.1 GCA_031082105.1 Planctomycetota bacterium | reverse complement strand
GCTGTCCCCTCTCCCTTTGGGAGAGGGCTAGGGTGAGGGAATTCAAGCTACCCCGCGATTCGTCCACGCGCGAGATGCGTCTTGTCGGAGCCGGAAGAGGACCATGTCAATGAAACGGATTTCACATACTTGCCGTACGTCCTGGAACGCGACGATGCGCGGGACTGCCGGATGCAAGGCGCTCTGCGTTGCGTTTGTGGCGATGTTCATCTTGTCCGCCTGTGGCGGCTCGACCCGTCTGCTCTTGTCGCGCGAGCATGCCGCCGAAGCCGGGATCGGGATCGGCCGCGCAGCCGCGGTCGACACCGACGGCGCGGTCTTTCTTGCCGACGGCAGCCAGGTTGTGCGGTTCGATCCTGACGACAACTCGGTTGAAGACATTCTGAACGAGCCCGCAGGCGGGATAACGGACATCGCATTCGCGGAAGACGGTGTGCTTCTCATATTGCAGGGGGCGCAGCTCGGGGCGTTCTTCGGCGGCAAGGTGATCCCGGTTACGGACGCGCCTGCGTACGGCGAGATGATGAGCGTCTACGGACGCAGCCTCTACGCGGCCCTGCGCGACTCGGCCGGCGCGGCGACGCTTTTCCAGCGCTATGAACTGGATCGGAGGTACTGGTCGCCGCTCATGCGCAGCGACACGCGCATCTCGGCGATTTGCGGCGTTCGCGGCGGGTGCCTCTTTGCGGTGGGGGACTCCGTCTTCAAGCTGTTCGAGGCCGTGCCGGGCACAAAGGCCGACGCGTGTCAAGTCGTCTTGCTCTGTGCCGTTGCCGGTGCGGAGATCACATCGGTCGTGGCGGACGAGGCGAGCGAAGCGGTCTTCTTCGCGGACGCGGACATGACCTATGCATGGGCGAAGGGCGGCGTCTATCCGTTCTTCCCCGTGGGCGGCTCCCTCAGGATGCGCGCAGGCAAGCTCCACATCATCAGCCAATCCACAGCCCAGATCGTCCGGATCGGCAGCCCCCGAAGCCGACTGAACGAGATCATCGAGGGCACGGCGGCGGAGGAACCTCCCAGGTAGAGTGCCGGCTTTAACGCTCCAAATCCTCGTTGCCGTTCCTTTTCGATGCTCCTTCTCTGTGCCTCCGTGCCTCTGTGGCCCTTTTTCAGTCCGGGGGCGGACTCCCGCTACCTCGCCTTCGGCAGCGTGTACGTGAAGCTCGTCTTGTCCTTCCTCACCTCCGCGACGAACGAGCAGTTCTTCTCGCGGTTGAAGCCGGCGAACGAGATCGGCCGAAAATCCCATAGTGTCACGTACAACGTCCCCTCCGGCATGTTCTCCACCTTGATGTCGCCTTCCTTGTTCACCGCTGAGAGCCACGCCACGTCGTGCCTGTCGGAGTTGATGAACGCATAAAACCTCGGCGTCAGGCAGCGTACCGGGTTGGACTGCGAATCCTTCACACTGATCGTCACCGTCAGCTTCCCGCCCTCGATGTCCGGAAGCGCGACATCGACGTTCTCTTTCTTCCCCGCGCTGACCCGCGTCGTCACGATCCTTCCCTGCCATGTCAGCCCGCCTCCGGTCTTCAGGACGAGCAGGTCGTAGCTGCCCGGCGGCAGGCCGTTGATCATGAATTTGCCGTTCTCATCGGCCGAGGTATCGACCGCGTGCGGCGCGGACTTCGTCAAGAAATCGCCGGTCATCGTGGCGGTCGCGCGGTACTCGGTCCGGCCCAGCACAAAGCCGGGGTAGGGGCCATGGACGACGAAGACCCGCGCGCGGCCGACCTTCTCGCCCTTCTGCGTGGTGACGCGTCCGGAGATCGAACCCGGCGTGCCGAGCTCGCCGACCGGCACCTGTTTCAGGAACGGCGCGATGTCCGCGCCTTTGCTGTCGACCACTTCGATCCCGCCGTAGACGTAGAGGTAGAACGGCGCGCCGGCCAGCGTCTCGATATCGACCCCCTCGGCCAGCCCTTCGGACTGCGGCAGGTAGACCGCCGCCGAGTACCGGCCCGGCGGGAGCGGCGCAAGTTTGAAGACGCCTTTCGCGTCCGGCCGCGTGTACATGCTGCTCCGGCTCGGGGTCAGGAACGACGGCGAGACCGAATCGAGCGACCGCGCGCAGCAGATCGCCGTCTTCTGAAGGAACTCCTTCGGCGCCTTGGTGAACGCGCCCTGGATCAGGCTCGCCGGCTTCACGAACCAGACCTTGAAAGTCGCGTCGTCCTCGACCTTCAGAAAGTAGGATGAAGAATCGTCCGCGAGGTAGTACTTCTGCGAATCGAGCGCGCGCAGGACGTAGTCGCCTACGGGGACGTTCTTGAACGAGTATGACGACCGGTGCTGCTGGAAACTCAAAAAACGCAGGACCGCCTGCGACCTGGACTCCTCGCCGGACGCGCCGGCGGCCGCCGGTGCTGCAGCAGCCCGCATTGGCTCGAGCACGAACCGCATCCCTTCGATCTGCTTGCCGTCGCTCGCGTCGATCGCCTCGACCACGATGTTCTTCCCGCGCGGGAAGATGAGGTCGTACTTCGTTACGTCGTTGACGACGGCGAAGTTCTTCACCTCCATCGACGGCAGC
>JAVHLO010000053.1 GCA_031082105.1 Planctomycetota bacterium | reverse complement strand
CCTTTGGGAGAGGGTTAGGGTGAGGGACGTAAATCAACTGCGCAGCATATTATTCTTCAGTGGAAACATCGATGTCCGAGCCGTCGAAAAAACAGACCGATTACGATTCCCGCCGTGAGGCCGCCGGCCTCGGTCCCGAGGACCTCGGCAGGCTCAGCCTCGAAAAGGGGCTCTTCCGGCTTGACTTCGTCGAGAAATCCGAAGGCGCCGTGCAGGAGCTGCGTATCGCGGAACTCGCCGTCGAGCTCGGGTTCGTCTCGGAAGAGACTCTGCGCAGTTGCCTTCCGGCCGGGAAGGGCGTCCTCGAGGATCTGCTCGAAAAGGGGCTCCTTTCCGAGTCACACCTGAACAGGCTCTTTCTCACGATGCTCGAGCGGGGCCTTGTCTCGGTGAAGGAGTCCGCAACCTCGGTTTCGCCCGACGCCAGCCCGGGGCGGGGACGTACCACGCCGGGAGTGCCGCCCGGCGCGCCGCAAGCGACAGCAGAAGCCGGATTCGACGACCCTTCCGGCGCGCATGAGGGCGAGCACTTCGGGAAGTTCGTCATGCGCGGGAGGATCGCCTCCGGCGGAATGGGGAGCGTCTGGAAGGCCTACGACCCCGTGCTCGGCAGGGACGTGGCGATCAAGTTCCTGCGCGGCGAGAACCGGGCGGAACTTGAGCGGTTCATCGGCGAGGCGAAGATCGGCGCGTCGCTCGCCCACCCGAACATCTGCGCGATCTACGAGGCGGGCGAGATCGACGGCCGGTATTTTATCGCGATGCAATACGTCGATGGCGCTTCGCTCGACGCCGCGAAAATCCCGCTGGAGCGGAAACTCGCCGCGCTCAAGGAGGTCGCAATCGCCATGGATTGGGCGCATAACATGGGCGTGATCCATCGCGACCTCAAGCCGCAGAATATCATGATCGACAACAACGGCAAGGTATTCGTCACGGACTTCGGCATCGCGCGCAGGGCCGATTCGTCCACGGAGACCAAGCCGGGTTCGGTGCTCGGCACCCCATACTTCATGGCGCCGGAACAGGCGCGCGGCGAAAAGGCCGACCACCGCGCTGACGTGTACGCGCTCGGCGCGACACTCTACTACATCACGACCGGGAAGTACCCGTTCGAGGGCAGGTCCCCGGTGCAGATCATCGACGGCATCCTCTCGCGCGAGCCGGTCGCTCCGCGCGCAGTGGACGCGTCCATCGCGAAGGAGCTGGAGACGATCACGCTGAAGGCGATGTCGAAGGAGCCGGCGGCGCGGTACGAGACCGCCGCGGAGTTCGGGCGCGACCTGGGCCGGTTCCTGGCGGGCGAGCCGATCCTGGGCAGGAGGGCGGGTCTGTTGCAGAGGGCATGTTGGCGGATCAGGAAGAGGCCGCTTTTCAGTGCGGCGCTGCTGGTGCTTGTGCCGGCTGCGGCGATCGGCGGGTTCCTTGCAATTTCGGAGTATGTCGAGAAGGGCAGGCAGGCGCGTCTTCAGACGGCGCTGGCCGCGATAGATTCCGCAGTCCTGAAGGTTGAACAATGGGACGCCAACTACAAGGCGCGAAATGTCGATTTTGCGCGGGCGTTCGCGGAACTCGATCGGCTTGGAGATGAAGTCCGGTCCGTCATGACGGAATCCGACGGCGCGGTCGAGGCGGACTACTGCCTTGCTGTGATCGCGCACAGGAAATTCGAACTCCCTCGCGCGCTCGGCCATATCGACGCGGCGATCGTGAAGTCGGAAGGGCCGCGCACGGAGACGGATCGCGAATACGCCGAACCGGGTGTCTTTCGGCTCGAACGGGCCCGTATCCTCCTCGACCTTGCGGCCGTTCGAGCGAGGGCAGGCGTGCTGGGCGCTTCAGCGCCGGCCGGCGACGTGGAGAAACTCAGGTCCACGGCGTTCACCGATCTCCGGTTGGCGGAGTCGCGCGGACTTGGAGAAGAGAACGGCAGGATATGCGTGCCGCTCCGGCTGTTCGCGCAGGGCAAACACGCGGCCGCGCTGGCCCAATGCGAGGCGGTGCTCATCGACCCGGCCGCTACCTCGCGGCCCGAGCTGTTCCGTTTGCTTGCAGGCGACTGTGCGATTGCGCTCGGACGGATCGATGCGGCCCTCGCCCACTTCGAGGCTGTGGTCGACGGCGCACCGAGCCTCTATCATGCGTACGTCGCGATCGGCTGGGCGCACTACCTGAAGGCGTGCGAGGTGATCGCGGGGAGCGAAAGCCCGGAGGAAGAGTACGCCCTCTCGATTGACTCGCTGGAGAAGGCGCTTGACCTGCACGAAGGGTACGGCGATGCGCACCTTGCGCTGGGGGTGGTGGCGACGAAGAAGGCGGAACACCTGCGCGGCCTCGGCGTGGACGCGGAATACGAGGCGAAGCGCGGCGCGGAGAGCCTTGAGCGCGCTTGTGCGCTGCTGGCCGATTCGCTCGATGCCGGCGCCCTCGCGGAGCTTCGGCGCAGGTGCGCGGGCGAGACCCCGGGCACGGAGCGCTGAGAGATGGCTTCCTGTGGAGTGCGCCGGCAGAGCGAAGTGGCGACGGCGCTGTTGCTTGCGGCGGAGCCGCTCCAGGAAAGCGGCCTCGAAGTTCGACCCTGCCCATGGCAGGGGTCGTTTTGCGGGCAGGCCGTGCTGCCACGGGCAGCACAGACCGCCGCCATGGGCGGCGTAGAAAAGCGGCGTCGCGGCTGCGGCCTTGCCGCCGTACTCCAAAAAAAAACACCAAGCGAAGCCCTGGCTTCGCTTGGTGTCTTTGTTCTCTTCAGCGTTCGTTCAACTACTCACCGGGCTGAGGCATCTCAGCGGGCTCCTCCATTGGCGGGATCCAATCTTCCGGCGGCGGCCACGGCCACTCCTCGGGCCAGCCGGGCGGGGCCTCGTCGGGCACCGGCGGGACCCAGCTCTCCTCGGGCGGCCACGGCCATTCAGCGGGCCAACCCGGCGGCGGTTCCTGCGGCATCGGCGGGACCCAGTTCTCTTCCGGCGGCCACGGCCAATCTACCGGCCAACCCGGGGGCGGCTCGTCGGGCAGCTCAGGGACCCAGTTCTCTTCCGGCGGCCAGGGTTCGTTTTCGGGCCAGCCGGGCGGCGGGGTCTCGGGCATCGGCGGCACCCAGTCTTCCGGCGGCGGCCAGGGCCAATCCGAGGGCCACCATTCCGGCGATTCCTCAGGCATCGGCGGGACCCAGTTCTCTTCGGGCGGCCACGGCCAATCGGCGGGCCAACCCGGTGGAGGACCTTCCGGGAACTCTGGGAACGGCATCTCTTGCCAATCCGGCGGCGTCCAGTCCGGCGGGAATTCGGGCATCTCCCACCCTTCAGGCGGCCAACCCGGCGGCGGTTCCATCGGATCCCAACCCGGCGGGGGCTGCATCGGATCCCAACCCGGCGGGGGCTGCGTCGGATCCCAGCCTGGAGGCGGCTGTGTCGGGTCCCAGCCTTCCGGTGGCCAATCCAGCGGGGGTAGAGGCGGGTTGGGCTGTTCAGGGGGAGTTGGCTGTTGGGGAGGCGGTTGCTGCTGCCCCTGCGCCAGCGCAATGGGGGTCGCTACAAACAGGATCGCACAAACCAGGACGAGCACCTTCAAACCCGATCGCCACATACGCGCCTCCTTCGAATCAGAACCTCAAATCCTCCGTATCTACCCTCTAGATTGCGGTTCTTTGCGCGAGTTTGAATAAATCCGGAAGAAATCGTGCTTGCGTGAGTGCGTACGTGCTTGCGTGAGTGAGTGCGTGCAAGCGTGACTGCGTATGCGGGGGAGGGCGAGGGGCTTCGAGGATCCGAGCCACGCGCGCGCGCATTCACGCACGTACGCACGCATGAGCCGGCGGGCACAGGCGAGACGCCTGTGCTACAGTCACTGCCCCGGTTCCTGCGGGGGCTCCGCTTTGGGTGCATCCTCCTTTGGTTCTTCGTTCTTCTTCTTCTCTTGCGCCTCTCGCGCCTCCTTGAGTTTTTTCTCCGCCGACTCGCGGTGCTGCCAATTCTCGGGCGCGAGCTTGAGGGCCGACTCGAGGTCCTCGACGGCCGCGTCGAGGTAGTCCATGTCGAGGAGCAGACAACCGCGGTTCACGTACGCCTCCGCATAGCCGGGGAGAAGCCGGATCGACTCATCATAATCAGCGACGGCGCCCAGGCCGTCGCCGAGCGCGTATTTGGCGTTCCCGCGCTGGAAATAGGCCGCCGCGGAATTCGGCCGGAGCTTGATCGCCTCGGAACAGTCCGCCAGCGCTCCCTCGAAATCACGCAAGGCGTAGCGGAGTTTCCCCCTGTCAGCGTATGCCTGGAAATACCAGGGGTTGACCTCGATCGCCTTCGACAGGTCCGCAAGCGCCCCGTCATAGTCTTCCTGCGCCCACTTGACCGTCGCGCGCACGACATAGCCGGGCGCGTAGGCTGGCCCGGTCCTGATCGCCTCATCGCAGTCGCTGGTCGCGCCCTCGTAGTCGTTGAGGCAGTACTTCACCGCGCCTCGGTTCGCGAGCGCCACCGGCTCGCCCGGCTGGAGCTGGAGCGACTTGTCAAGGTCGGCAAGGGACGCGGCGTAGTCGCATTTCTCGTAATGAATGACGGCGCGGTTCGTGTAACCGTGGGCGTAGCTGGGGTTCAAGGCCAGGGCCGTGGCGTAGTCCGAGAGTGCGCCGGCGGCGTCGCCCAACTGGTAGCGAGTGAGCGCGCGCCATGCGAAGCCCTTGAAATACTGCGGACAGAGCGCGATCGCCTTGTCGAGCCTGACAAGCGCATCCTGTTCCTTGGTGTTCCAGAGCAGCGCCATCGCGGCGAGCCGCAGGAACTCTTCCACGCCCATCGTCGACTCGCCGTGTTTCTTCACGAGCTCATCGCAGAGGACCACGACCTCATCGTATTTCTTCTGGATCATCACGCCGATCACCCTGAACAGGTCGTATTCGATCTTGCGGTCGTTCCAGATGAGCGGGTCCTTCGTGGCCTTCTCGAGGTCGGAAAGCGCCTGCAGGCGGAGCTTCTCAAGGAGCCGGTCCTTCTCTTCGCTGCCGAGGTCGGGCGTGAAGAAGAACGCGTCCTCGCACTTCTCGACGTGGATCCAGCCTCTGCGTCCGTACGCGTGCGCGTACTCGGGATCGTGTTCAAGCGCCTTGTTGTAGCACTCGAATGCCTTGTCGTACTCGTAGCGGTATTCGTATGCGCGGCCCTTGGCCTCCCAGGCGAGGGGCAGGTCCGGGCAGATCTCGATCGCCTTGTCCAGGATCATCATTCCGTCGTCCAGCGCCTTCTTGAAGGGGTCGAGCGAGCCTGCGCGGTACAGGTACGACTTTGCGGTGAGTATGACGGATTCGGCGTCGCGCACCTTGCGGATCGCCTCTTCACGGAGCTTCGCGCGTTCCGCGGTCGCCATGGACTCCGCCTCGGCCCTTTCGGCGGTCTCGCGCGCGCGACGCTGCTCGTCCTCGCGCGCCTTGTCGGCCTCAGCGATCCTGCCGTCGACGGTCGTGATCAGTTGGGCGACTTCCGCGTTGAGCCGGTCCTTACCGTGCGCCTCGGACAGGGCCGTCTTGGCGCGGGTGAGGTCGCCTTCGGCCAGGTGACGCCGGGCGGCGGCGATGAGCTCACGCACCTCGCCCGCGCGGCCGAGCTCGGTGCTGATCAGGTAGACGGCGGCGGCGACGGCAAGGATCAATGCCGCGCCGAGCGGGATGAGCGTCGACTTCCTCTTCAATACCTTGCGCCAGATCCGTTCGGCGGTGGTGACGCGCCGCGCCGAGATCGGGTCTGCGGCAAGAAAGCGGCCCAGGTCTGCGGCCAGCTCGGCCGCCGTCGCATATCTGCGGTGGGGTTCCTTGTCCATCGCCTTCATACAGATCGTCTCGGCATCGGCCGGCGTCTGCGGCGCGAGCGTCCTGATCGGCGCGGGATCTTCGTACGAGATCTTCCGTATCAGCTCGAACAGGCTGTCCGAGTCGTGCGGTCGCGTCCCGGTCAACATCTCGTACATCACCACGGCGAGCGAGTAAGTATCGGACCTCGGGCCGATTTGTGACGTCTGCCCCTGCGCCTGTTCCGGCGACATGTAGATGGGCGTGCCGCGAATCTGTCCGCTGGCGGTCGCGGCGGACTTGTGCTGTTGCTGCACGTCCTTGGCGAGACCGAAATCGGTGAGAACCGGCCTGCCGTCGGCCAGGATGATGATGTTCGCCGGCTTGATGTCGCGATGCACGATCCCCAGCCCGTGCGCATGGTCGAGCGCCAGGGCCACGTCGCGCAGGATCTCGATCCGTCTCCTGAATGGGAGGACCTTGCTGTCCACCACCGAAGTCCCGTCCTTCCGCCTGGACTCGTAGTCGAGTTCGAGCAACTGCTTGAGGTCCCGCCCTTCCAGGCAGTCCATCGTGAAGAAGTACGTGCCCTCGTGCACGCCGGTGTCGTAGATCTGAACGATGCCGGGGTGCTTCAATTTCGCCGCGCTCTGCGCCTCGCGGATGAAACGCTTCAGCGTATCGGTGTCGAGCTCGCCGTCTTCCATCAGGATTGTCTTGAGCGCGACGGTCCTGCGCAACTGCGTGTCCCACGCCTTGTAGACGATCCCCATCCCGCCCTTGCCGAGCTGCTGCGTGAGCACATACCGCCCGAACGGCGTGCCGGGCGGATGTTCATCCGCATCGTCATCCGCCGCGGCTGCCGCGTGCCGGCCACGCAAGGTGGGCGGTGTGTTGTCCATGAGCACGGTGGGCACGAAATCGCCCGGGGTCGCGTCCTTCGTCCTGGCCGGGGCGGGCTGACCCGCCAGCTTCAGGGTGGGTGTGATATCCTCGAGGTTGACGCGGAACCCGTCGCGGCCGGGTGTCAGCGGCGCACGGCCGCCGGCGGGCGGCGTGGTCTCCTTGCGGGGCGCAGCGACCGGCGTCGAACCCGGTGTCGGATGGCGTTCCTTGACGGTGGGGAGGTCGGAAGCGAGCTGCGCCTGCGGGCGCGGGGTCTGCTGAAACTTCGGAAGGAGCTGCATGGTCTGGCTGACCTGCGTCGGCGTCAGGTGCCCTTTGGCTATCAGCAACTCGCCGAGCCGGACATCCGTGCCCTCGGCGTGCATCCGGGCCTGGATATCGAGGCAATCGGCGACGACTGTGCCGGGGGCGACGCCCAGCCTTGTTAGCAGTTCGCCGAGCGATTCGTCCTCGCGCCGGTTCTTTGTCCAGCTCTCTTCCATTGTCTCCTACTCAGCACAAAGACCCTAAGACACAAAGGAACAGAAAGCGGATCTTTCGCCTTTGTCCCCGCGAAGAAGAAAAAATAGCCATGCGGATCGTTGACGCGGCACATGCGGTCCACATCGTCCTGTGAACTTCGTGTCCTTGTGTCTTGGTGCTGACAAAGACGTCAAAGGAAGTTGTCTCCCTGTAGAATTTCTCGTGGCAACTTAATGTACGCCGAGTGTCCTCGCGACGCGCGATACCGCGGCCTCTGCGCGGACGTCTTTGCGTGCGCGGGCCATTGCAAGCGCCTCGTGCAAATGCTCGCCGGCGGCCTCGCGGTTTCCGGCGATGACGCCGGCGTAGGCAAGGGCGATCAGCGCGCCGAGCTGCAACATCTGCGAATGCCGTCTCCTGCCTGTTTCGAGCGCGGACTGAGCCAGTCCGACTGCGTGGTTCACATCGACGCCCGACACGCCGGCTCTGAGGAGCATTGCGCGCGCCTTGAGCACACGGACTTCCGCGAGGTCGAGATCGAACCGTTTGTCTTCGCCGAGCAACCGGGCCGCGTCGTCGGTCTTCTGCAAGGCCTCCGCGATCAGCTTCGGGACGGCCGGGAGCTGTCTGTTGGTTTCGACCTTCTCAAGAATGATCTCGGCCAGCCGGATGCGTGCGGTTGCGCGCGTGCGCGGTCCCGCGGCGTCGTCGCCCGCGGCTACAGCGGCGCGGCCGTACCGTTCGGCCTCGTCAAGCCCGCCTTTGTACATGAAGGCCACGCCGAGCTCGGACAGGGCGACGGTCGTCTCTTCCCGGTCCTTGAGCTCTTCCGATGCGGTCGCGAGCCGCGCGCGCAAGAGCTCGATCGCCTCGTCATACCTGCCGAGCGCAAGCAACGCCTCGCCGCAGCCGGCGTACGCGTTGAGGAGCCCGTTCGGGTCCTTGATTTCCTTGAACAGTTCGATCACGCGCTGGAAATCCGCCCGGGCCTGGTCCGGCTCGCCCTTGCGCGAGCGCGATATTGCGATGTTCAGGATCGCGCGGGCCTGGCCGGGCTTGTCTCCGACCTGGAGCGCAAGAGAGTGGCTGTGCTGGTGCGACTCGATCGCGCGGTCGAATTCTCCCTTTTCGTCGTAGATGATGCCCATGTTGACATGGGTCACGCTCTGCCCGCGCAAGTCGCCGGTCTCCTCGGCGATCGCCAGGTCCTTCTGGTAGTACTCCAGCGCCTTGTCGAACTCGCCCTTGTGCCTGTAGACGACGCCGATATTGCAGGCGGTGGCGCCCACGCCGCGGCGGTCGCCGATCTCTTCGCTGATGCTCAGGTCGCGCGCGTAGAACTGGAGTGCCTTGTCGAGTTCGCCCTTGCGTCTGTAGAGGATGCCGAGACTGCACGAGGCGGCCGAGATATGTCTCAGGTTTCTGACCGATTCCGAATATTTCAACACGCGCAGGAACCGCTGCTCGGCGTCGGCGTAGTGGCCGCGCATTCGGAGGAACGTGCCCATGTTCATCTCCGCGCGCGCGGCGAGGTCGAAGGCCTCGATCCTGACGGCCAGCAGGTGCGCCTGCTGCGCCAGGCGCATCCCCTCGTCGAGGTTGCCCTGCAGGTCGCCCTTCAGAAGGCCGAACGCGCTGAGGATCGTGCAGCGTTCGAGACAGACCGGGCACGCGGGGGATGGCACAGGGGTCCCGCCTCCCTGGGGCCCGACATGCACGGCCTCGGCTTGTTGAGTTCCGGCCGGTGCGATTTCCGCGTGGATTGCGCAGGCCGGCAGCAGCTCGAGCGCGCGCACGTAGTAGATCTCGGCCTCCGTGGCGCTCGCGATTATCTGCAGGGCGGAGCCGATCTTGCGGGCGAGTCGAGCCCGCCAGAGGGCGATGTTCGGCGT
The DNA here is from genome assembly GCA_031082105.1 of Planctomycetota bacterium. Lineage (GTDB taxonomy): Bacteria > Planctomycetota > MHYJ01 > JACQXL01 > JAVHLO01 > JAVHLO01. Next base: position 3,582 of record JAVHLO010000053.1, on the reverse strand, counting down.
CGGCATCGGTGAATGGTCGATCGAGTCGTCCCCCGTTCCGCCGTCGGGCTTCGAAGCGGCCAGCGCGGCTTCATCCACGCTTTCGACCAGCCTCATCGCCTCGCAGTAGTCGGTGTAGGAGTCCCTGAACGACGAACCGAAGTATGCGGCATCGCCTCTCTTCTCAAGCAGCCTGGGAAAGACGAGCAGGTGCGGATCCTCGACGACCTGGTCGCGCGTGTCCCCGCGCCGTATCACCAGCGTGCCCTCCTTGCTTTCGACCCGGCTGCGCGCCATGTCGAGCGCCTTCGTATAGTATTTCACCGACTCTTTCCAGCCGCGGCTGCCGATACCGGAGTCCGCTGCCAGCTCGATGAGCAGCAGGGCGCGTCTTGCGTTGCCCGCCATCTCGTAATGGTACGCGCACATCACTGCCGTCTCGATCGGGAAAGACGCGCAGCTCCGTCCCGATGCCTCGGGCCCGGGCGCATCACAGGGGATGGTGGTCCTTGTGGAAACGTCGGGCAGCGCAAGCTGCTCGACGGTCACCGCCACCGCGGCGTGGAGGATTCGCCGTTCCTTCAACGTGATGCCCTTGTACACGGCGTCGCGGAGCAGCGCGTGGCTGAACACGCATTCAGAATCGCCGGGCATCGAGGACGCCGCGCGCAAGACGATGAGCTCGAGCCTCTGAAGTTCGTCCAGGTCCTCGGCCACGGACCGGTGGATGAGATGTTCGAGCACCCCTTTCCAGAACGTGCGGCCGATCACCGCTGCCTGCTTGATCGTCTCGCGGACGCTGTCGCCGAGCCTGTCGACGCGCGCGGTTAACAGGCTGTCGAGCGACGCAGGCACGATCCCGGTCCTGTCCGGAGAGACGATCTCCACGGTGTTCGTCCGCGCATCGGCGCGCAGGAGATGCTCGTCCAGCAGGTAGCGGAGCAGTTGCAGGACGTAGTAGGGGTTGCCGCCCGTCTGGTCGACCACAAACGCGGAGAGTTCCTTGTCGGGTTCCATGCCGAGCGCCTCACGCGCGAGCGAGCCGACCGCGTTACCGAAGAGCGGCGCCACATGGATCCGCTGCAGACCGGGCCTCTTCGGATCCGCCCAGAAATCCTGTGTGTCGGGCCTTTCCAGGAACTCGGGCCTGGCGAGCACGACGAGCATGATCGGGCTGCGGGTCTCCTGCCTGCAGAAGAAATCGAGCAGGTCGAGCAGCATTTCATCGGCCCATTGCGCGTCCTCAACGATCAGTACGACCACACCCTTGCGTCCCAGTTCCGAGAAGAGGAGTTTGAGCGCGATGAAACCGCCCTCTATCCTCTCGCGCAGCGCGAGCGCGGCGACGCGGGCCTGGGGAAAATCGAGCCCCATTGCCATCCCCGCAAGGTGGGCGAAGTTCTCTTTCTCGATCGCGCTGTACCGTTCAAGGCCGCGCCACAGTTCGAGAGCGCCGGCCACGAACCGCCGGCGGCACTCGGCGGCATCCATGTCCTGCTTGATTCCGAAATGGCCGAAGACCATCTCTTTGATTGCCATTAGCGGGCTTCCGCCGTACGGCGCGTTCCGGCCGCGCAGCACGAATACCTCGCGCTGCGGCGCGCCTGGCCAGGGGGACGAGAGCAGCCTGTTCTTGAACTCAAAAAGGAGCCGTGATTTTCCAATGCCTGCGTTTCCGGTGACCAGCACGCTCTTCAACGTGCGCGACTTCGCCGTCTCTTCGAAGGCCCTCTGCAGGAATTCCATCTCCGATGTCCGGCCGTGCATCGCGGTCTGGAATCCGGCGCCGGAGAACTCCTCTTCGACATGGCGCTTTCTCACCACGCGGAAGGGTTGCACCGCCTCGGTCCGGCCCTTCACCTGGACCTCCGGAAGCTCCTCCATGATGAACGCGTTCTCGATCAACCGGTGAGTGTTCTTGCTCACGAGTATCTCGCCGGGGGTCGCTATCGATTCGAGCCGTTGTGCCACGTTGACGGTGTCGCCCATCACCGTCGCGCCGCCGCCCGCTACATCCTGCCATATGACCTCGCCCGTGTTTATCCCGGTCCGCAGGCCCGTCTCCACTTTCCACTCCTCCTGCCATGCACGGAACACCTGCACCATCTCCAGCGCGCATGAGACCGCCCTGAGCGGGTCGTCCTCGTGGGCTTCGGGCACGCCAAACACGGCCATTATCGCGTCGCCGATGACCTTGTCGAAGTACCCACCGTGGCTCGTGATCGTCGTGGTGAACCGCTTGAAGAGCGTGTCGATCATCTCCGTCGCCTGCTCGGGGTCGATCTTCTCCGAGAAAGTGGAGAAGCCCTTCAGGTCGGAGAAGAGAACTGTTACGGTCCTGCGCTCGCCGAACGTGGTTTCCGAGGGAGTCGCCTTGACGCGGCGGATTGTCTTGCCTCGCGAGACCGGCGGGGTGGGCGGGACGGTCGCGTCGGGTGCGGCGTCCGCGCCGACGGGAGGCATGCCGGCCCCGGCAGCAAACGCGCCGGATCCATCGTCCCGGGGGCGTGCAGCCTGCTGCGGTCTTGTCTGCGTCGGCTGTCCCGCCACCGGCTTCCGCGCGTCCGCGGTCGCGGCCGGCGCCTGCGCGGAAGAAATGCGCGCGCCGCATTCGCTGCAGAACTTGCTGCGCTCGGGGTTCTCAGTGTTGCAGTTGGGACAACGCATCAGCCCGCCGGGGAAAAACGAAAGAACGGAAGAACGGAAGAACGAAGGAACCGGCAATTGAGCGAGCGAACGTGCCGAGTCATTTCGAGATAAGAACGGTCTTTTTCCTGGACTTCAACCCCGCCAGGATCGTGATCCTGGAGCGGCGAATGCCGAGGTAGTCGGCCAGAGCTTCAACGAGTGCTTCGTTCGCCTTACCGTCGACCGGCGGTTCATTGACGCACACGACATAGCCCTGGTCCGTCTTCTCGACCTTCACCCGGCGCGAGCGTGGCTTCACCGTAACATCAATTTTCATATTCGGAACGGCGAACGCGTCCGGAGAAAAGATAAACCCGCATTATAGCTCAGCACGCCCAAAATGCAAGCAAATTCTTGACTTCCGGAAGGGCAAGTGATAGATTCAGCCGATCCGGCGCGCGCGCGGAGCCGATTTGATGGGGCTGGCCGATGAGGAAAGTGTTTGCCGCGCAACGATCATAACGGGCTGCGCCGGCACGCGTTCCTTTCTCCGCGACTCTGTGTCTCCGCGGCAGTTTTAGTCGCCTCTCTGTTTTGCTGACAGGGGACGTGCCTTGCATCTTCCCAAACTCAAAGCCGATCAGGTTGATCCGGCATTCCTGCGCGGCCTTTCGAGGTCGTGGGTCGCGTCGGTGTGCGCGGCCGCCGGCGCGGTGATCCTCCTTGCGAGCTGCTCTTCGACGCCGCAGGTCAGCGACAACTGGGTCGAGAACCTGGACAACAGCGACCCGCAGGTGCGGCTGGAGGCGATATGGCGTGCGGCGCGGGACCGTGAAACCGCGGCGATTCCGAAGCTGATCGCGCTGCTCGACGATGACGAGGTGAGCATCAGGTTCGCGGCGAACTCCGCGCTCGAGAAGATGACCGAAGCGGACATGGAATACCGGGCGTACGATACGCCGCAGGCCCGCAAGG
>JAVHLO010000539.1 GCA_031082105.1 Planctomycetota bacterium | reverse complement strand
CTCCGAAGGAACGGCACTCCGCTGCGGCTTCGTGCCTTACTACAAACTGCGTTACTCGGACAGGCTGCTAGCCCGGCCTATTCATGAAGAAGCGTGAAAGGCTCGGACTGCCTGCGCTACTCCGCCTCCTGCCCCTCCTGAACGTCGGCGTAGTCGCCGTACATCCACGCGTTCCTCTTGAGCCATTCGGCGAACCGGGTCGACTGGTCGGTCGTCAGGTGCCGGTCGACCTCGGCGGCGAAGGCCTTCCCTATTTCCTTCTGCTTTTCAGCCAGGGCGGCGTAGTCCACTCCCGCTCCGGCCTCTCCGGGCTCCTCGCCGGATTCCGACGAATCCTTGACCTCCGACCAAAAACTCATCATTTGCTCGAACTTCTCTTTCGCGATCCTGGTGATCTCGTCCTTCTGCGTGGCCTGCAGGTCCAGCGTGGCCGCAAGGTCCTGGATGAGCCACTGGACGGTGGCTTCGAGGTTACGTCGCTCTTCCGCGGCCTTCTCTTCGGCCATCTTCTTGTTGAAGAGCTGTTTGAACTTCTCCTCGTTGATCTCTCCGCCCATCGTCTCCGAGATCGCCTCGACCTTCGCGTCGATCTCGGCCTGCTGCGTCCTCGTCGTGGTCTCCTGGCGCTCCAGCTCGGACTTCACCCACCGCGCGAACTCATCGAGCCGCCGGTCGAGCGAAAGCGTGTTGTCAGGCTGGAAAGGCGCGACATGTGACGCGTGCGGCGCCTCCGTCGGAACGGCGGGCGTGTCCTCGACCACCAGGGGGCCTTCGCCGACCTCGGTCGCCGACACTTCGCGCGCAAGGACGACAAGTCTCAGCCGGTCCACCTCCCCCTGCAGCCGCCGCACGTCCTGGTGCAGCAGTACGCCACCGATCGCGAACCCGACCACGCAGATGGCGCAGGCCGCGGCAATAAACCTCGCCGTCGAGTCCTTCACTAGTTGACCTCCGACCAGGCAACGGATCCCTCCCCCACCTTCAACCACGCATGCCGCCAAGACGCCTGCGAACAAGGCAGAACAGGCAGACGCGATTGAAGGCCCTTACGACACTAATTGTAGTATGTCGGGTACGCAAATGCAAAACAAACTCGATTCGGCATTGCTTGCAGGCGGCGACCGGGAATGGTATGATTACTTCTTGATCACAGCGGGATTCGTTCCCGCCTTGGTCGAGACAAGTCCATCAGTCGGGATCATTCGCGTATCCGGGAAAACGCTCGACAGACTGTCATTCCGTGCCGCAGCGAGGAATGACATGTCCACGTTTCTTCAAGAATGGACCGGATTGGAGGGCATTCCGATGTCTTCGCGCAAGAACCAGACGCTGTTGAAGATTCTGCTTGTCCTGCTTGCTTTTTCTGCGGCGGTCTTCTTCGGCTATCCGCTCTTCACCGACGAGCCGGCCCCCGCGCCGGCGGCCGACGAGCCGGTCTTCTCGTTTGCGCAGTTTTCCGATGTTCACTTCGATAGTGGCGCGGGCGCAGCGGACTGGACACAGGGATCCGGTGACCGACTGACGCGGGCGATCGCGCAAGTGAACGACATCATCAAGCCCGATTTTGTCGTCTTCACGGGAGATTCCGTCAACAGCCAGCACAGACCGCAGGCGCTTGGGTCGCTCAAGGAGCTGCTTGACAGCACATGCCGGGTAAAGTACTACATGGTGAAGGGCAACCATGACGGGCCGGGCTTTTCGAAGGTGTTCGGGAAGCGCTGCTACACGTTCGAACACAAGGGGCTGCTATTCGTAGCCTTTGGCTATCATTACATAGACCCGTACCACATGCAGGCGGCGACGTGCGACCAGTTGCCGTGGCTCAAGAAGGTCCTGGCCGAGAACAAGTCGCGGCGCGTTGTCATCCTTGTGCACGACCCGATCGTGCCCAACTCCTTTCTGGACGCGCCGACGGTCCAACTCGCGCTGAAAGAGGCGGGAAACGTAGTCGCCGTCCTTTCGGGGCACATGCACTTCGACGGCTGGAACGAGGCGGACGGGATCGTGCACATAGTCGCGCCCTGTTTCGGCGCCGACCCGCACGTCTTCAAGGAATACAAGGTCTTTGCGGACAGGATCGAGGTGAGAAACTGGCTCGTCAAGGAAGGGAAGTACGTCCAAGGCGAGGAACTGAGAAAGATCACCTTCCCGCCGGTGAAGGAGCCGGTGCAAGAGAAGCCCGATTCACAGCCGGAGAATATTGAAAAGGACAAGCAAGAGCCGAAGGACAAGCCGGATGACAAGGCGGGCGAGAAGGAGGATTAGCAGCCCGGTCTGTTCGTGAAGCGCAGGTATGTCATTCCCGCGTCCGCCGCAGCGGATCCGCCTGTGGCGGAAAAGCGGGAATCCAGCGGATCGCCGGGTGGCGGCTCCGGACTTGTCGAACATCGTTTGACCACGACGTCGTACCCGGCATGGCGACCTGTTTCGGAGGAATTGAAGTGAAGACCTGGAACGCCCGGATCAAGCTCATCGTGGCCGTCCTCTGTCTGGCCTACCTGGTGACGTTCATCATTCTGAACCGGCACGAGGCTGAGAT
>JAVHLO010000538.1 GCA_031082105.1 Planctomycetota bacterium | reverse complement strand
ATGTCCCGTCCAGCAAACATACTTGTCGTCGACGACGAAGCGACGGTGCGCGACGGTGTCGTCGCCGTCTTGAAGCGCGACAAATTCTCCGTGCAGTCCTGCGAGGACGGCGAGACCGCCGCGCAGATGTTCAAGGCCGGGCCGTTCGACATTGCCATCGTGGACTTGAAACTACCGGGCATGTCGGGCATGGATGTCCTCAAGAAGATCAAGGAGGACGACCCGAACGCCATCGTGATCATGATCAGCGGCTATGCCACGGTCGCGTCCGCGGTCGAGGCGATGAAGGCCGGCGCGTATGATCTGATCCCGAAGCCGTTCACGCCCGAGGAGCTTCGCGTCGTCGTGCGCCGCGCGCTGGAACGGAGATCGCTGTTCCTCGAAAACGTTTATCTGCGCCAGGAACTCGATGCGCGGCTCGGCGAGGATATCGTTGTCGGAAAGAGCCCGGCGATGAGGAAGATAATGAAGCTCGTCGACCAGGTAGGGCCGTCGGACTCGACCGTGCTGCTCATCGGCGAGAGCGGGACCGGCAAGGAACTCATCGCGCGCACGATACATCAGAAGAGCGCGCGGCGCGACAACCCCTTCGTCGTGGTCGACTGCGGCAGCCTCGTCGAGACATTATTCGAGAGCGAGCTGTTCGGCCACGTCAAGGGCGCCTTCACGGGCGCGATAGCGAGCAAGCCGGGGAGGTTCGAGCTTGCCAACGGAGGCACTTTGTTCCTTGATGAGATAACAAACATCTCCATGGGAATCCAGGCGAAGCTCCTGCGCGCCATCCAGGAAAGAGAAATCTGCCGCGTCGGGAGCAGCCTGCCCGTGAGAGTCGATATCCGCATCATCGCGGCCAGCAACAAGGACCTGGCCCAGTGCATTCGCGACGGCGTTTTCAGAGAAGACCTCTTCTACAGACTGAGCGTCGTTCCAATAAACCTGCCCAACCTGCGGGAGAGGAAGGAAGACGTTCCTCTTCTCGCGCGGACCTTCATCGAGAAATACTCGCTCCTGCGCAAGAAGCACATCGAGGCCATCTCGCCGGCCGCCATGGCAATCCTCACCGGCTACTACTGGCCCGGGAACATTCGCGAGCTTGAGAACACGATCGAGCGGGCCGTCGTCCTCTCGCAAACAGGCACGATAGATCCCTCGGACATCCTGTGGCACGGGATCGTCACCAGCGAAACCGCGAAGACCGCGGAAGCGATCTCGCTCGCCGCCCTTGAAAGGAAACACATCGAGGCCATCCTGAAGGCCACGGGCGGCAATATCTCGAAGGCCGCGCGAATCCTCGACATCGCCCGCAAGACGCTGAGAACAAAGATGGCCAGGTACGCGCACTTTCAGCCGGAGACAAATACGCCGAAGCGCTAGCCCGCATTACTTACGAACGCGGCGACACGCTGCTCGAGTTCGTAGTGACGCCGTAAGGCGTTGTCCAATCGAGCGCCTGACGGCGCCACTACAAACTGTCGGCCTTCGCCGATTCGAGAGCCACATCTCCGCCTCAACGACCTGAGAATACACGCGCTCCAGAGGCCCCGCACCCCGCCGGCACGCGTCAGATTTTTTCACTTTTTTCTCAAGTTTTTTCTTGACAAGGCCGAAAATGTTGTTATAATATTGGTGTTCAGCTGATTCAGTTGAACGCCTGAGAAACTTCGAAGGCGCCTGAGACACCAACGTAACGCGGCTGCAACTGGAATTTGGAGAGAACATGCGATGAAAGACGCGGCTCGGAAGGCCAGGAAGACGACGGGCCGGCAGGGGGGCGACCTCCTGGAGCGGGCGGACCGTCCGGGCGACATTGCGGTGACGCCCCCCCACGTCGAGCGCATCGCGCTTGCCGCGATCGCGCGGGAGACGTCCGGCGACCCGGCGGGGCATCTCGTCACGCGCGCGTCCGGTGAGACCGTACGCGCAAAGGTCGAAGGGGCCGTCGCTGGGCTGCCCGATCCGGTCGTATTCGTGCTCGATTTTGATGGGACCGGGATTATCGACTTCTCGTGCGCCGACGAGCTGGTTGCGAAGCTCGTCTCACGGCTCATCGCGGGCGAGTACGGCGACCGGTACATGGCGATTGCGAATACTAATGACGGTCAGCGCGAGAATATGCACGTGGCGCTGGAGCGGAAGGAACTCGCCGTGCTGGCCTGGAAGGACGTGAGCGTCAAACCGCAGGGGGGTGAGTGGGCGCAGCACAAACCGGCGGCGGCCGGGCCTGCCGCGACCAGGGTACTGTCCGGCGATCGCATGGCGGACGGCGGGTCCGGGGCCGGCGAGGCGACGGCCGGGGTGGGCCCTGCACTTGAAGCGCGTCAGTCATCGCCCGATGTTGTGGCGGCCCCGACGGCGCCGGGCGGTTCTTTGGAGGTGGTGCGCAGGCCGGCGAGCCATCTCCTGCTTGGGGCGTTGAACCCGCACCTGCGTCAGGCGCTGGAACTTGTCATGTCGGGCAGGGCCTCGACTGCCAAGGACGTGGCGCGGCTGTTGAAGATAGAACTGAACACGGCGGGGACACGGCTCATTAACCTGCACAAGCGCCGG
>JAVHLO010000537.1 GCA_031082105.1 Planctomycetota bacterium | reverse complement strand
CTTCTGCCTACTGCCTTCTGCCTTCTGCCCGCTGCCTTCTGCTTTCTGCCTTCTGCCTTCCGGCCTCGGGGGTTTCAGAATAGCGAGTCCTGCGGGGAACAGGCTGAACGCAACGAGGAGCGAAAGCGCGACGCCGAGCGACATGAACAGGCCGAACTCGATCACCGGCCGGAGGTCGCCGATGCACAGGGACGCGAACCCGGCTATCGTCGTCGTGGCGGTGTAGAAACACGGGAGCGCAAGATCCCCTGCCGTGAGCGCCATGGTCTCGTGGAAGTGACCCTGCGGCGTCTGCGCAGTCCTCTCGCTGAAGCGCACGACCATGTGGATCGGGTGCGCCATTGCGACGATGAAGAGGAGCGACGACAGGTTGCCCGTGACGATCGTCGGCCGGTTGCCGAAGACGACCATGAGGCCGAGCACCATCGCGACGAGCACGAGGCAACTCACGATGGAAAGGACGACCCAGCGGACGCGCCTGAAGACCACGAAGAGCGACAGCATCACGAAAAGGAGCACGCCCGCGCCGAAGACGACCAGGTCGCGTTCGAGATACGTCACCATGTCCACGACGATGATGGGCAGGCCGGAGGTGTAGAAGTGAAGGGTCCCCTCTCCCAAGGGGAGAGGGGAGGCGCGCTCTCCTCCCTGTGCGAGGAGGCCAGACTGCGCCTCATCATATTTCGCCAGGACCTTTCGCATCTCGTGCACGATCTGAACGCGGACTTCTTTGCGCGCGTCCTCGAAGGCGTTGTATTCGTCGACGAGCTGTTCCAGTTCCGCCTTGACATCCGAGCCGGCCTTCTTTTGTTCCTTCATTTCCTTGATCCGGCGCTCGAGCTCGCCCTTGTTTGCGTCGACCCTGAAAAAGACGATCAGCGAGGTCGTCTTGCCGTCGGCGGAAACGAGGTTTTCGCCCCAGACCGCGTGCTTGATGAGTTCCTCGCGCGCGCGCCGGATGTTGCACCCCTGCGTGGTCAGCTTCATCTCGGGCATGGCCGCGAGCATGAGGAGGTTGACCTCGTCCATCAGGTTGCGAAGCAGGCGGACGTTGGTGATGCTGAGGACCTTGTCGACTCCGGTGATGGCCGAGAACTCCGCGGTAAGGTTCGAGACGAGCGAGACGACTTCCGGTGCGAAGACGTCGGGACGGCTGAAGGAGACAATGACGTACTCGTCGCTGCCGAAGACGACTCGCGATTCGTCGTAGAATGCCAGGTCGGGGTCGGACTCAAGGAGGAGCGAATCGGTGGAGGCCTCCATCTTGAACTCGCGGACCCTGTAGCCGAGGTAGACCGCCGGCACGAGCCAGAGGAGCGCAATGGCGACCGGGTGCTTCATGAAGAAACGGTAGATTCTCTGCATGCGATCGAGGTTCCTCTACAGGCACTTGCTGCGCGCCGACAGGTATGACTCCAGCAGCACCTGTGCGGCGACGGAGTTCACATGGGCGCGTTTCCGTTTTCGGCTCAGCGGGACGCCGGCAAGCATCGATTCCGCCTGCTGGGTAGTGAACCGCTCGTCGAACATCTCGACCGGCACGCCCAGCGCCGACTCGAGCTCTTTCGCGAAAGATTCCGCATCCTTCGCCCTCGGGCCGGCCGTGTCGTCGGTGTTGAGCGGATGGCCGACGATTATGCGGGCGATTTCTTTTTCCCTCACGACTTTTCGTATCGCGTCCACCACTACCGCTCGCTCACGCTCGCGGCCCGGATCCCCGACGTCCGCACGGTCGCAGCTGCGGCTCGGGACCTCGATCAACGGAAGCGGCAGCGCCATCACGCCCGTCGGGTCGGTGATCGCCAACCCGATCCGCTTCGTGCCGTAGTCGACGGCGAGTACCCGTTCGGGCCTCTGTGCGGTGCTCACCTTACACTTATCTCCGAAAATCGCCCGCGCCGCCGGTATGCGCGGACGCACAAGGCCGGCAATGATGCCGGCGCTCCTAGATCGTGCCGGCTCCGCCCTGCGGGCGCGCGTGCCTGGGTGAATGCGTGCGTGCGCGCTCACGACATCTGATGCAATCACAACCACACGCACTCACGTTCGCGACTCGGCTGGAACCTCGATTTCCTCACGGCATCCGCGGGCACAGGCGAGACGCCTGTGCTACATTGCCGCCTCGACGCCAGCCTCGCGCAGCGCCCGGCAGCCCATGTGCGATCCGTCGGCAGCTGGAGCTGCCTCCTACAGAGCCGCCGGCGGACCCACATCCGATTCGTCCGTATCCTCGAAATTCTTCGCCATGAGGAAGCCCCGGGCCCGCTCGGCCAGCTCGTAGCGCGAGACCAATCGCCAGAAGGCCGGCCCGTGGTTCGGTTCCGGTACGTGGGCCATCTCGTGGACCACGACATAGTCCCTGACCCATCTCGGCATGTCGCTCAGGCGGTGCGAAATCCGGATCGTCTTCGCCCTGCTGTTGCAGCTCCCGAAGCGGCGCAATTGGTCCGCGGAGTATTCTATCAACCTGACCTCGATCTTCCCATCGAAATACCTGTCGTTCAGCCTTCTGCAGACCTCCGCGAGGTCTTCTTTTCGATTGAGCTCGTC
>JAVHLO010000536.1 GCA_031082105.1 Planctomycetota bacterium | reverse complement strand
CCCTCTCCCCCTGGGAGAGGGAGGGGGTGAGGGCATCAAGTCGGCCCTAGTACATATCCTCGTCATACTCGCCGCCGCCCGGGGGGCCGCCCGGCATCGACTTGTCCTTCTTCTCCTTGATCTCGCAGACGAGCGCGTCCGTCGTCAACAGGAGCCCCGCGACGCTCGCGGCGTTCTGCAGCGCGCACCGGACCACCTTCGTGGGATCGAGGATGCCCGCCTTCAGCATGTCGACGTACTCACCCTCGCCGGAGGCGTCGAAACCGAAGTTGCCCTTGCCCTCCTTAACCTTCTGCAGCACGACCTCGCCGTGATGGCCCGCGTTCTCGGCGATCTGCTTCAACGGGAAATCGAGCGCGCGCCTGAGGATGTCGACGCCGACCGCCTCGTCGCCTTTCAGTTTCAGCTTGTCAAGCCCTTCGCTCGCGCGGATGAGCGCCACGCCGCCGCCAGGCAGGATCCCCTCCTCCACCGCGGCCTTCGTCGCGTGGAGCGCGTCCTCGATGCGCGCCTTCTTCTCCTTCACCTCGACCTCGGTCGCGCCGCCGACGTTTATCTTGGCCACCCCGCCGGTCAGCTTCGCAAGCCGTTCCTGCAGCTTCTCGCGATCGTAGTCGGAGGTCGTCTCCTCGATTTCCTTGCGGATCTGGCCGATCCGGCCCTGGATCGCCGAGGTCTGGCCGGCGCCCTCGATGATCGTCGTGTTCTCCTTGTCGACGATGATCTTCTTCGCGCGGCCGAGCTGGTTCAGTTCGAATTTCTCGAGCTGGAGGCCCAGGTCTTCAAAGACCGCCTGCCCGCCGGTCAGCATGGCGATATCCTCGAGCATCGCCTTCCTCCGGTCGCCGTAGCCCGGCGCCTTCACCGCGACGCACTTCACCGTGCCCCTGATCCGGTTGACGACCAGCGTGGCCAGCGCCTCGCCCTCGATCTCTTCCGCGATGAGGAGCAGCGGCTTGCCGACGCGCGCGACCTTCTCGAGCAGCGGCACCAGTTCCTTGATTACCGCGATCTTCTTCTCGTGGACGAGCACGTAGACGTCTTCGTAGACGCACTTCATGGTCTGCGGATCCGTCACGAAGTACGGCGAGATGTACCCCTTGTCGAACTGCATCCCCTCGACCCACTCGACCTCCGTCTTCAGGCTCTTGCCTTCCTCGACGGTGATGACGCCGTCCTTGCCGACTCTTTCCATGGCCTCGGCGATCATGTCGCCGATCTCACGGTCGTTATTGGCCGCAATGCTGCCGACAGATGCGATCTCTTTCTTGCCCTTGACGGGGTTGGACATCTTCTTGAGCGATTCGACGATGAACTCGACACCCCGATCAATGCCCCGCTTGAGCTGCATTGCGTTCGCGCCCGCGACGACGTTTTTCAGCCCTTCCGTGAAGATTGCCTCGGCGAGCACCGTGGCGGTGGTGGTTCCGTCGCCGGCCACATCGGACGTCTTGGCCGCGACTTCCTTCACCATCTGCGCGCCCATGTTCTGGTACGAGTCCTTGAGCTCGATCTCCTTCGCAACGGTCACGCCGTCCTTCGTCACCGTCGGCGCACCGAATTTCTTCTCGAGGATCACGTTGCGCCCGCGTGGGCCGAGCGTGATCTTCACCGCCTTCGCGAGCATGCTCACGCCGTCGCGAATGAGTTCCCGCGCATCCTGGTCATATATGATCTTCTTAGCCGGCATTTCAAGCCTCCTTCAGAGAACCACACTAGCCGCAAAAAAAAGCTCTTACTTCTCTTCGATGACTGCGAGGATGTCTTCGTCGTTCATTATGAGGTATTCCTTGCCCTCGACCTTCACTTCGCTTCCGGCATAGGACGCAAAGATGATCCTGTCGCCCTGTTTCACGGACGGCTTCGCGCGCGAGCCGCCGTCGAGGAGTCTTCCCTCGCCGACCGAAATGACGCGCCCCTCTTTCGGTTTCTCCTTGGCCGTGTCGGGCAGGACGATCCCGCCCTTCGTCCTCTCCTCGGCCGCAAGCCGTTCTACGATCACTTTGTCGCCAATCGGAATCAGCTTCATGGTCTACCTCCAACGACAACCAATCAGGTCAGATGTTGATGTAAACAACACAGGCCAGCCCCGAGCGGGGCAACAGGAATCTACCAATATTCGCAATTCGCGTGCCATCCCGTATGCGGCAGGAACGGCGTCGCGCTGCAGATCGCATCGCCTTGTGTGCCATGATGTTATGCGACCTTCAGCCGGGTGCCGTCAAGTCGGTTTCCAGGGAATGGCATGCGTTTCGAGTGCCGCCGGGCATGGGCACTGTCATTTTGGCACTCGGAGCAGCCGACCGCTCAACATGGTAGAGATTCGGAAATGCCTTGCCACAGAGGCACGGAGGCACAGAGAGACCAAGCTGTCTTCGATGTTTTTTCCGAATACAGGATACGGCGGTTGTTCGAGACGAGAGAACCGCGGATCTCGCAGCGCAGCAGAGCCGCAGCCAAAACGAACCGCAAAGCACGCAAAGAGCGCAGAGCAAAAAGATCTCAGCGGGACAATTGACTTTCGCGCTTTGCGTTTTTTGCGGTGAACAAATCTTGT
>JAVHLO010000535.1 GCA_031082105.1 Planctomycetota bacterium | reverse complement strand
AACTCGGTTTCGGCCGCAGGCGGACCCCGCCCTTGGCGGGGCGGAATCTCCTTCGCCACGTGTCCGGCCCTTCGCTCAAGGAGATGCCCCGACCGCAGTCGGGACATGACGGCGAATCGGATTTCATGAGTTGATCGGACTGGTGAGTCTTCCAACATGATCGGGATCGATCTCGGTACTCATGCGCTGAAGATCATCGACGCGGACGCGTCGCGCGGCCGGGTTAACATCCGCGGCGCGGTCCGGATCCTGCTGAACATGCCCGACCAGGACCAGGCGGCCCGCAAGGCCGCCGCGGTAAAGGAGCTCGGGACGATCCTCCAGCGGATGAACCTCCACCCGCGCGGCGTCGCGCTGGGCATCACCGGCCGAGACGTCAACATGCGCCTTTCGTTCATCCCCGCGCTCCGGGGCGCCAAGGGGCGGAGCCTCATCAAGTACGAGCTCATGCAGGTCGCGGGCCGCAGCGAAGGGAGCGTCTACGTCGATCATATCATCCCCAAGGCGGTCTGCACGCCACAGGAAATAGGATTGCTCGTCGGCCTGGCGAAGAACAGCTACATCGACGAGACGCTCGCCGCAGTCGAGAAGGCCGGCGCGCGCGTCGGCCATGCCGTACCCCATTCGCTGGCGCTCTTCAACGGATTCGCGCGGTGCGGCAAGTCGAACCCCGGCGAGACCGTGCTCCTCATGGACATCGGCCACGAGAACGTCGAGACCGCGTTCGTCCGCGACGGCGCGCTGCTCTTCGCGCGCAACGTGGCGAGCGGCGCAAAACTGTTCGACGCCTCGATCGCGGGCTTCTGCAAGGTCTCGCCCGCTGAGGCGGAACGGTTAAAACGCGAGGAAGGCTCGCTCACGCCGGGCGATAAGCTCGCTCCGAAGACCGAGGCGATCAAGCCCGCGCTGCTCAATGCGCTCGCTCAACTGCAGGCGGTCGTGCAGTCGTCGACAAGCTTCGCGCGACTCCAGCTCAAGAACCCGTCCATGCAGATCGACCGCGTGGTGCTCAGCGGCGGCGGGTCGCGGCTCAGGGGGCTGCCGGAGGCGCTCTCAAGCGGGATCGGAAAGCCCGTCGAACTGTTCGACCCCATCGCCAACACCAATACCAGTGCGCTTTCGTCCGCGGCCGCGGAGGCGCTACGGGTCGCCTCGGCCGACATGGCCGTCGCGCTCGGCCTGGCGCTGAGCGGCGAAGGGGCCCCGGCACATATCTCGCTCATGCCCGATGCGCGCCGGCGTTCGCAGAGGTTCTGGAGACATTCCGTGCTTGGCTACGCGGGCGCGTTCCTTGTCTGCTGCGCCGTCGCGCTCCTGTTCCGGCTGGCGACCGCAAGAGTGGCCAACGCGGTCGATTCCGAGAAGGAAGTCATGGCCATCCGGCAGGCGATAGACGAGGCGACGAACCTGTTCTCGGAAAAACAGGCCGAACGCGATGAGATCGCCGCGCGGGTCAACGAACTTTCCAAGACCACCGAGCCGGGCATGTTCTTTCTGACGGTCCTAGGCGTCGTTTCGGAGACCCGGCCGGAACGGTTGTGGATCAGCAAGATCACCCTCGAACACTACGCGCCGGATACCACGGAAGGCGCCAAATCGAAGGACCAACAGTACGGTATTGTCGTGGCCGGTTATCTCGAGGAGTCCGATGCCACCGCCCATGCCGTGCTCGAATCGTTCGTCAAGGGGCTTGACGAGAGCGGCAAGATGCGCGCACGGTTCCGCAAGCCAATCTCGAAGGAAACGGGCCGGTTCGGTTTCGAGATCACAGTGACACCGCCGTAGCGTCTTCTGAAACAGGGACTCGACGAGACTCTCACGAGACTACGAAAACAGGGACTTGAAGAGACTTGTACGAGACTGGAAAAAAACAGGGACTTAACGAGACTTGTAGGAGAGCGGAAGGACAGAGATTCGACGAGACTCCTACGCGAGCCCAAAAGAAGGGACTCAGCGAGACTTCCATGAGGATGAAGGAAGATGAAATGGGACGACTCGAAGTACCGGGGAGTGACGGACAAGATTATCAAGGCATTCTTTGCGGTCTTCGACAAACTCGGCCCGGGATTCTATGAGGAGGCCTATCACCGGGCGCTGGTTATCGAGTTGCGGAAGGAATTTGCATCGGTCGAAAGCGAGAGGAGTTTTGCCGTCGAGTACGATGGCCAGAAGGTGAGCGAGCACCGCCCCGACATCATCGTCGATAGTCTGGTGATCATCGAAGTCAAGGCCGTCCGGGAACTCGACGACAATCACAAGGCCCAGCTTATCTCGCAACTGCGGGTCACAGGAATTCTCATTGGGCTTCTGGTCAATTTTGCCAAGAGCAAGCTGGAATTCAAGCGCTTTGACAACTTCTACGAGATCGAGAGAAAGGGATTGAAGCTGGCGTAGCCCGAGTCCTTTTGGGACGCTGCCTGGCCCGCTTTATTCATGAAATTCGATTCGCTGTCATGCCCCGACGCGTCGGGGGCATCTCCTTCAGCGAAGGGCCGGACACGCGGCAAAGGAGATTCCGCCCCGCCAAGGGCGGGGTCCGCCTGCGGCGGAAACCGAGTT
>JAVHLO010000534.1 GCA_031082105.1 Planctomycetota bacterium | reverse complement strand
AATGTTCCAGCGTGCCAAATATTCATGGATTCCTCAGCAGACATGGGATTGTCCTTGGAGCGACGAAGACCTTTACGCGAAATACGGCATCACAAAAAAGGAGCAGACTTACATCGAGTCTCAAGTCCGGGAGATGAACCTCGACGAGAACGACGATGAGTAAGACCATCGAAGAAATCTTTGCGCCGAAGCCGGAGGCTCGTCCGCGCATCTACGCCTACTCGATTGACGACAAGGCGCACGCGGGACTGCTCAAGACTGGAGCCAAACGATGACCAAACCGAAACGGAAAGTTACCGCGAAGAAGCAGGAGGCGCTTTTTGGGCGCGTCGTCTCCATCCTCGAACAGGCGCGGGGCAATGTGGTCCGGGCGGTGAACACCAACATGGTGCTGGCCTACTGGCTGATCGGGCGGGAGATTGTCCAGGAGTTGCAGGGCGGCAAAGAGCGGGCGAAATACGGCGAGAAGGTTGTTGAAGATCTGTCGGCCCGGCTGACGGGGCGATATGGGAAGGGGTTTTCCGTCACAAATCTTTGGTATTTCAAGCAGTTCTACCAGGCATTTCAGAGCCGGTTCAAGATTCTCCACCCGCTGGGTGGAGAATCTTCGGAGTCGGCAATTCCCCACCCGGCGGGCGGGGAATTCAGCTTGGCATCAATTTCCTACCCAATGGGTACGAAATCCGACGCGGTGCAAATTGTGCACCCAGTGGGCGCACAATCGCCGCAAGGCTTCTCGCCACAACTTTCCTGGTCGCATTATCGCGCGCTGATGCGGGTGGACAACCTCAAGGCGCGTGATTTCTACGAGCGCGAGGCCGTGGCGGGGGCGTGGGACAAGCGCACGCTGGAACGGCAGATTCAGTCGTTTTATTACGAGCGCATTCTCAAAAGCCGCAAGCCGGAGAAGATGCTGGCGGAAGGTCGCAGCCTGCCGGTTCCCGCCGCTTCCCCCGCCGATGAGTTGAAGCATCCGTATGTGCTGGAGTTTCTGGGGCTGCCGGACGTGGCGGAGTTTCACGAGTCGGACCTGGAGCGGGCGATCATCAGCCACCTGCAACGATTTCTGCTGGAACTGGGCACCGGGTTTGCCTTCGTCGCCCGGCAGAAGCATGTCCGCATCGAGGAACAGGACCGCTACATTGATCTGGTTTTCTACCACTGCCGCCTGAAGTTCTACCTGCTGATTGATCTGAAGGTTGGCGAATTGACCCATGCGGATGTCGGCCAGATGGACGGCTATGTGCGGATGTATGACGGTCTGTTCGTCGCGCCGGACGACAACCCGACGATTGGCCTCATTCTCTGCACGGAAAAGAACGAGACGGTGGCCCGCTACTCGGTGCTGAACGATCGCCGGCAGATCTTCGCCTCCAAATACATGCTGTGCCTGCCGACGGAAGAACAACTCCGGTTGGAGGTCGAAGAAGAACGGCGGCTGATTGAGAGCACCCTGAAGGATCGCGCCGATGAGTAAGACCATCGAAGAAATCCTTGCGCCGAAGCCGGAGGCGCGTCCGCGCATCTACGCCTACTCGATTGGCGACCAGGCGCACACGGGACTGCTCAAGGTGGGGCAGACCACGCGCGACGTGAAGCAGCGCGTCGCCGAGCAGCTCAAGACCGCCGGCATCAAGAACTACACCATCGTGCTGGATGAATTGGCCGAGCGCGACGACGGCACCACGTTCACCGATCATGAGGTGCGCGCCGCCCTCGTCCGGAAAGGTCTCGCGAATCCCGAACTGGAATGGATGCGCTGCACGCTCAAGGACGTGAAGACCGTCCTCACCGAGTTGCGCACCGGGCAGCGGTTTACCGGCACGCACTCCGAGACGTTCACGATGCGCCGGGAGCAGGTCGAGGCCGTGAACAAGACCTGCGACTACTTCCGCTCCATCTGGGCCGAGAAGAAGAAAATCGTCCCGCGCTTCCTGTGGAACGCGAAGATGCGTTTCGGCAAGACCTTCACAACGTATCAGCTCGCCAGGAAACTCCGGGCGAAGCGCGTGCTCGTGGTGACCTTCAAGCCCGCCGTGGAGGATGCGTGGCAGACGGACCTCGAATCCCACGCAGACTTCGACGGCTGGCAATACCTCTCGCGCAATTCCGGCAGCGATCCGACGAGCGTCTCCACCAAGAAGCCACTGGTTTATTTCGGTTCGTTCCAGGACCTGCTGGGGCGGGACGACGTGGGCAATATCAAGGCCAAGAACGAATGGCTGCACACGGTGAACTGGGATTTGGTCGTGTTCGACGAATATCACTTCGGCGCGTGGCGCGAGACGGCCAAGGAATTGTTTGAGGGCGAGGAAGAGGCGGTCGCCAAGAAGGAGACCAAGCTTGAATACGCTGCCGGCTTGGAAGACGTAAACGAGGACTTGACGGAACTCTCGGCCAAGGAAAGCGAGTTCCTGCCGATCACCACCAAGGCTTACCTGTATCTCTCCGGCACGCCGTTCAAGGCTCTGGCGACGGGCGAGTTCATCGAGGAGGCGATCTTCAACTGGACGTACACGGATGAACAGCGCGCCAAGGAAGAGTTCGCACAGAGGAATCCC
>JAVHLO010000533.1 GCA_031082105.1 Planctomycetota bacterium | reverse complement strand
CGGATTTCCTACCGCCAGCGAGTTCTGGCACCAGTTCCTACAGGGCTACGATTTTGCCCATGCGGGCTGCATGTCGAACATGTTCCTCTCATGGCAGGCGGTGTTTGTCGGCGATCCCCTCTACTGCCCGTTCAAGTCCGGCTGGAAAGATACCCAGGCCCAGAATCGCGCCGCCCATACCGGACTGGTATCGGCTTTCGAGTCCGCGCGAAAGCGCAGCGAGCCCAGGCCGCTCGTCGCCGCGGCCCGCGCGCTCCTCGCGTTCGGCATCGAGGACGACAACGCCGCGCTCGCGCACCAGTCCCTCGACGAGCTCGGCAAACAGGCCGCATCCGGTCTTTCGGAGATACGGAAGCTCCTCTCATCGAAGAAGACGACCGAGGCCATCCAGCGGCTCCGGGCGGTGGCGGACACGTACGCGTCCCTTCCGGCAGGCGACGAGGCGGCCGGACTGCTGAAGACGACGGTTGCGGCGGAGGATGCCGCGGCGGAGAAGATCTGGGTGAAGGCGGTCGAGTTCGAGTCCAAAAACGAACTAGCCCGCGCGCTCGAAAAGTACAGGGAGATCGTCGCCTCTTTCCCCGAGTCCACGGTCGCCGAGAAGGCGCGCGCCAGGGAGAAGGAACTCCTGGACGATCCTGAAAAGGAAAAGCTCATCGCAGCGCAACAGCGCGAGCAGGCGGCAATGTCAATCTGGGACAAGGTAAATTCCAGCCTGAAGAACAAACGCGAAGACCTCGCGAGAAAATACCTGCGCGAAATAGTGTCGAAATATCCCGAAACCGAGGCCGCCGCGCGGGCCAAGGACAAGCTGAGCGAACTCAAATAGGAGTCGGTTATGCTCGCAAAGCGAATGTCGAAGATCGAGGCATCCGGGATACGCAAGATTTTTGACCTTGTCCAGCACATGAAGGACCCCATCGACCTGTCCATCGGCCAGGCGGACTTCGACGTGCCCAAGCGCGTCAAGGAAGCCGCCGTCCGCGCCATCAACGAGGGTCACAACAGGTACACCATCACCCAGGGGCTTCCCGAGCTGCGCGAAAAACTGCGCATCAAGCTGAAGGGCCAGTACGGGATCGAACCCGAGTCCCTCTTCATCACCGCGGGCGCCGCGGGCGGTATCTTCCTTTCCTACATGGCGCTGCTCGACCCCGGCGACGAGATACTCGTGTTCGACCCGTATTTCGTCATGTACAAGCACCTGGCCAACGTGATCGGCGCGGTCCCGAAGTATGTCGACACATACCCGGATTTCAGGCCCAGCAAGGAGAGGATCCTCAAGGCCATCACGAAGAAGACAAAGGTCATCATGGTGAACAGCCCGGTGAACCCGACCGGAATCGCGTACACCGCCGAGGAGATGCGCATGATCGCGGACATCGCTGAGGCGCACAAGCTGTTGATCATTTCGGACGAGATCTACGATCACTTCGTATACGACCGACCGCACGAGTGCATGATGAAGTACTACCCGAAGAAGACCATTCTTGTGGGCGGGTTTTCAAAGACCTATGGAATGCCGGGCTGGCGGATCGGGTACGTTGCAGGTCCGCAGGAGATACTGCACAAGATGGAGACTCTCCAGCAGTTCACGTTCGTCTGCGCCAACGCGCCCGCCCAGCGGGGATGCGCGGAGGCGTTCGATGTCGACATGTCGCCGCATATCGAGGAATTCCGCAAGAGACGCGAACTGGTCTACGGGATGCTGAAACCCCATTTCGACTGCGTTCGACCCGAGGGCGCCTTCTACATCTTCCCGCGCGTGCCGGGCGGAACCGGCCAGGAATTCTCGAAGCGGGCAATCGAGAAGGACGTGCTCATCGTGCCGGGGAATGCCTGCTCCGACTCCGACACGCACTTCCGCCTCTCGTACGCGGCCCCGGACGCGAAACTCCGACGCGGAATAGAGATACTCATCGAGCTTGCGAAGAAGAAGTAGCGATATGGCCGGTACGACAAGAGTTTTCATAACGCGACTCATACCCGAGAAGGGGCTCGACCTGCTCCGCAGACACTGTGGAGTGGTCGACGTCTTCACCGCCGACCGACCAATACCGCAGGCGACGCTGAAGCGCAGCGCGAGGAATGCCGACGCCGTGCTGTGCCTGCTCAGCGACCGCATCGGCGCGGACGTCATCTCGTATTGCCGCCGTCTGCGCGTCATCTCCAACTACGCGGTCGGGATTGACAACATTGACCTCGCCGCCGCGACCGGCCGCGGGATCGTCGTGACGAACACGCCCGGCGTGCTCACTGAGGCTACTGCGGAACTGACATGGGCGTTGCTCTTCGCCGTTGCGCGCAGGGTGGTCGAATCGGACAGGTTCACGCGCGCGGGGAAGTTCATCGGCTGGGGACCGATGCTGATGCTCGGACGGGACATACAGGGCAAAACGCTTGGCATAGTCGGTGCGGGCAGGATAGGCCAGGCCGTTGCGGAACGGGCCGGGGGAATGAGGATGAGAATCCTGTATTCGCTGTCAAGTCGCAAGCCCGCGTTCGAGCGGAGGACCGGCGCGCGAAGGGTCGGCCTGCGCGAGCTGTTGAGAAGGTCGGACTTCATCACGTTCCAT
>JAVHLO010000532.1 GCA_031082105.1 Planctomycetota bacterium | reverse complement strand
CGTTCCTTCGGAGACGCCACTCCGCCCTGCGGGGCTACGTGGCTTACTACAAACACCTGCGGCGCTCACGCCATTACGCGGACAGGCTACTAGGCGTAGATATCCAATCCGGTTGCGGGCGGACGGGGGGCCGTGTTTCTTGCATGGTTGGCGTTGTCCGGCCGTGGTCGAGCGGGCTCTGCCGAAGCACGCTCGCGGACGTCCGCAGGACGTCGTGCGGCTGCTTGGGAGGCGGCCGCGGTTTCGCGGGCGGGAGCTCTTCGTGCAACCACGCGGGCGGCCCGCTCGTTTGCCGCGCCTCGTCCGGCCGGCTGGACAGGCGTGCGATAGGTGTTCCCCGTGTAGTTTCGTACGGGTTGAGGCATTCGTGGTCCCCGCAAAGGGTCTCGCTGCGTGGCCGACCCGGCCTGGACAGGACGCGGTCTCCCACGCTGGTGACATAATTATATCATGCGCGACGGCGTCAAGCAAGCGATTTTTGCTTGACTTTGGAAAAGGACGTGGGTATAAGAGTGAGATGTCATACGGGAGAAAACAGCGCATTCTTGTGGTGAGGCTGAGCGCCATAGGAGATGTGATCAAGACACTCCCGGCAGTTCAAGCGCTCCACCGCGGCTCTCCCGACTCGGACATCTCCTGGCTTGTCGAAGAGGGGGCGGCGGGGGTCCCGGCGGGTCAACCTGGAATATCCGAAGTCTTTGTCTTTCAACGTGGGACGGCCCGCGGGATTGGAGACATCGGGCCGGACCTATTTTCCGCCATAGGTGCGGGTCTCGGCCTGGTACGCAGGATCCGGGCCGCCCGCTTCGATGTGGCGTGCGATTTCCAGGGCAACGCCAAGAGCTGCGCCTTCACCCTGCTTTCGGGTGCGCCGACGCGGCTCGGCTTCGACTCAGGCGGGACACGTGAACACGCGCATGTCGCATACAACAGGCGCGTGGCTCTTGCGGACTCGCGGGTCAACAGTGTCGAGAAGAACCTGCGCCTTGTTGCCGAGCTCGGCGTGGACACGCGGGTGGCCGCGCCGTTCTTCAGCATCAGGCCGGAAGACCGCGAATCGGCGGGCCGGATTCTCGAGGGGCTCTTTGGTCGCGAAGGTCGGTGCGTCGTGCTCCATCCGGGTACGAGCGCATTCGGCGCCTTCAAGAGATGGCCCGCCGAGAGATACGCGCAGCTCGCCCGGCGCGTGCGGTCGGAACTGGGACTTGACGTGCTGATCACATGGAGCGGCGGAGAGAGAGAGACTGCGACGCGGGTGGCGGAGAGCGCCGGCGCTGGAGTGCGGCCGCTTCCGCAAGCGCTCCGCATCGGTGAACTGGCAGCGGTGCTGGACGCGTCGTGTGGCTTTGTGGGCAGCGATTCCGCGCCGCTGCACCTCGCTGCGAGCCTTCAGGTCCCATCAGTCGCGCTGTTCGGACCCAAGGACCCTGTGGTGCACGGGCCGTGGGGCGAGCGGTGCCTGACGGTATTCAAGGGGCTGCCCTGCAGCCCGTGCGTAAAGAGGACATGCGAGTCCCCGCAGTGCATGACGGCGATCACGGTGGACGAAGTGTTCGAAGGGCTGACCCGGATCATCGCCCGGAAGCTGTAGGCAGCCCCGCGAGTTCTTTCCGGAGATTGCGTGAACCGCACTGTACCGCTTGTTTTTGCGACCAAGTGACCTCTGGAGGTTGGCCATAGAACACATGACGCATTGCGGCAGGAGAATCCTGGTCGTCATCCCGGCGCGTTTTGGCTCGACGCGCCTCCCGGCGAAGCCGCTTCTGCGCGAGACCGGGAAGTATCTCATCCAGCATGTGTACGAGCGTGTTCTTGAAGCGCGACTCGATGCGCGGGTCGTGGTTGCCACGGACGACGAGCGGATTGCGGCCGCCGTGCGCGAGTTCGGCGGCGAACCCATCATGACTTCGCGCGCCTGCCGAAGCGGGACCGACAGGGCGTGTGAAGTCGCGTGCGCGTCGCGCGGCGCGGAAATAGTCGTCAACGTGCAGGGTGACGAGCCGGAGATCGAGCCGCGCAACATTCGGGCGCTCGTCGCGCTGATGGGACCGGGACAGGCCCGGGCGCGTGCCGGTCCGGAGCGCAAGCGGGGCTCGCAAGTCGCCGCAAACGCGCTTGGGGTCGGGTCCGGAATCGTGCAGATGGCCACGCTTGCCTGCCCTCTTGCGGATCTGAAGGAGTTTCTGGACCCATCGAAGGTCAAGGTAGTGCTTTCCAGGCGCGCGCGGACCCGGTGCGGAGCGCTGAGAGGATTCGGCGAGGCGCTGTATTTCTCGCGGGCTCCTATTCCGCGCCCGGCGGGGGCGCCAGGCGCTTGCGGAAGCGCGGCAACGCCGCCACGGGGCGCGCTGAGGCATCTCGGAATATACGCGTATCGCCGGGAGGTCTTGCTGCGGTTCGCCTCGTTGACGCCGTCGTCACTCGAGGAAACCGAAAGGCTCGAGCAGCTCAGGGCAATGGAGAACGGAATCCCCATTCGCGTGGGGATTGTAGAAAAAGGTTCAGTGGGGATCGATACGCCCGCGGACTACAGGAGTTTTGTGAGGAGATATGCGGAGGTTGCCAGCCATGGAGTTCAAGGAAAAAAAAGT
>JAVHLO010000531.1 GCA_031082105.1 Planctomycetota bacterium | reverse complement strand
GAGAGTCGCAGCCGGTTCGCACGCGCCCAAGTACCACCAACGTCCGTCCGCCCACACTTCCACCCATGCGTGGTTGTTGTCGCACGTCGCCCACCAGGGTGTGCTCGCACATCTGGCAGGGAGACCGACGGACCGGGCCGCCGCAATGAAGGCGATCGTCATTTCCTCGCACCTGCCATACCCGGCACGCAGGGTTTCGAGCGGGGCCTGGTCCCTGAACTCGGTCGGTTTGAACTTGATATTCTCACCCGCCCACCGGTTCACTTCCAGCACGGCCTCGGCCATCGAGCCGGTGTTCTGCAGGCGCGGTTGCAGCTGCGCGAGCAGGTAGCCGCGCCACTTCTCCATCGGTTCCTGCGAGACGCGGTAAGGGAGAACGTAGTGGAGGAACACGTCTCGCGGAACCGACTTTGTCCACGGGAAGAGACTCTGGGCGGCCTCGGCGCTGCGCAGATGATCCAGGACGACGTCCGCCGCGACGGCGCCAAGATCGCGCGGCGGCATGTTCGCCACGAGGAACTCCGCCCATTCGCGCTGTTGACCTTCCGTCTCCGTGAGCAGCCGGAGCAGTTCTCCGCGCGCCTCGCCCGCGCATTCCAGTTTGGCTTTCACACGATCGCGATACGCGTTCGAAACGCCGCTCACGATGGATGCCACCGCATCAGGCTGCGGCGCGGGAGAAACGAGGCCCGTCGTGGGTGTGCACCCGGCTGAAAACAGGGCTAACCCCAGAACGATGAGGCACGCCGACTTCCGAGACCTGCGGAGACACGCCGACAGAACGGCAGCGCAGCCAAGCACCCAGACAACAAGAGGCATGTGCGCGCCATCCCAGCCGCCTGCGCCGTTCCGGCGATCATTCGTCAGCGAGGCAACCAAACATATCCCTCCACCTCCACCATGGCCGCCGCCCCCGCCGAACGTCACGTGGACGACAGCGGTCCGATACACTTCGCTGCCCGTCGCGTTCGATGTGCCGCAATATACCCTGTCGTCGAACGTCGTGAACGAACAGACATCCTTGTTTGCCGCGTTGTCCAGCCCCATATCGTCGTCCTCAAGCCACCAGTTGATCCCGTCGGAGGTGGAATACAGGGCGCACGCCTCGCCCCCGGCGTTGTTGCGCGAACCGACATACAGGTTCACGCCGGCGACATGCATCGCGGACATGCGGTCATTGTCCACGTTGCCAAACCCGTTCGCGACAACGAGCAGCCAGGCGACGCCGTTGGGGGTTTCCCAGATCTCCGCGCCGCCGTTGCCCGCCGTGCGCTCAGTGCCGACGTACAGGTATACGCCGAACTGGCGCAGGCTCGACACCTCCGTGGTGGTGGCGGTCCAGATGCCCGTATGATTCGTCAGCGCCGGGACGAGTCCCGCGGACACGCGCCAGAGCTTCGCCCCGTTGTTGGCGTTGCGCGTGCCCGCGTACAGGAAGCTGCCGAACGAAGCCATCGAGGCAACGGCGGTGTTGTTGTTGGTGCCGAACGCATTGACGACCACCTCGTTCCAGGCGCCGGCGCCCGTCCTGCACCAGAGCTTGCAGCCGCCGGCGTTTTCGGTGCCGACATAGAGACAACTGTCGAACAGGCACATGGAACGCGCGGACCAGTTTGCCGGGACCACCCAGCCCGGCGCCTCTTGCGCCCAGACCTCCGCCGCCGTCATCTGCCACACCTGCGCGCCCGCGACGGCGTCCTGAGTGCCGACGAAGAGCAGATTCGAAAAGACCATCATCGACGCAGCCGCGGTGGTCGTGGCGGGCCAGGCCGGGGTGATGTTCGTCCAGTTCGCGCCGTCATAGCGCCAGAGTTGCGCAGTGCCCGCCGGGAATTCCGTGCCCACGTAAATGTTGTTTCCGAACGCCGCCATGGCGCGCACGACCGTGTTTCCGGCAGGACGCGAAGTTTCCCAGTTGAACCTGTCCCAATCGGAGGCCGAGGCCACGCCCGCGCAGGCGAACAACCAGAGCAACGTCGGCATGAGCACACGCCGGACCGCGGACAGTTCGGAACACATGTGAGAGCACCAAAATGACCTGATCACGGACATGTGTCCTCGATACGAGAGGACACCCCCGCCTTCGCCCGGCGGGCAATCGGCACCTCCGCCGCAGGCCGCGCAGCGACGTCTGTGTGTTCGAGCGATCTGGTGATTGCGCGCAGGCGGCCGGCGCCTGCTACTGACCGGCCTTTAGCGCCTTTGCCGCGCGCCTCCGGGCCAACCTGGCCTTCTGCCGGCTCTTCTGTTTGATGCGCATCAGAGAACGATGACGTCTCGGTTTCATGTCACTCCAGGCGTTAAAAAAAAGTGATGAAGCTGTCCCGGTAACGTCGAAGATATCGAGTGTCTAATAAGCCATAAATGCGACGGCATGTCAAGAATTGCCGGGAACGACGGGGCATGCACGGTTTGCAGGTACTTCCTTTACCCGCTCAAACTTGGGAGTTGTTGGTGGCGACGTCAGTCCCTAGCCCGCTTCATTCATGAAGTTCGATTTGCTGTCATGCCGAACTTGGTTCGGCATCTCCTTCAGCGAAGTGTGGGACACGCGGCAAAGGAGATTCCGTCCACCGCAGCGGATCCGCCTGCGGCGGAAACCGAG
>JAVHLO010000530.1 GCA_031082105.1 Planctomycetota bacterium | reverse complement strand
CAATCTTAGAGAAGTGAAGAAGATGCGCGACACCCTTGTCCACCCGAAGGAAGGACGTCAAACCTCTCATTCAGTGGGGGATGCCGTTAGGACGGTAGAGTCATTGAAGTACTACGTAAATTTGTTGGCAAAGGCAATCTATAAGAGCACCCCAAGAATCTAAGACAGGCCGGAAAGGTCTCTAAGAAGTAGTTGGAACATCTATCCAATGTTCACTCCGATGGCGACAAATCTGGATACCGGCGAACTTCCAAAAGGCTGGGCTTGGACGACGCTCGGGGAAACATCCACCATCGCTGCGGGCGACCCCGCACCACAGAGCACTGAACACTTTAGTGGGTGGCAACGAGCTCGTTGCTCTTGTACCTCTCGCTCAGGGCCTGAACGATGTCCTCGATGCTGTCGGCCGATGGCGGTTCGAAGGATTCCGGCCCGTTCGCGACCGCTATTTCGTACTCGCCCGCCGGCATGTTCCCGGGTATGGTCACCTTGAGTTCCCTCTTGACCGTCGGCGAATCGAACGGCCGGAGGGTCACGCCGAGCGTCAGCGTCGCGCCGGGCTTTACCTCGATCGTATCGAGCACGACCGATTCTATCGAAGCAACGAGCTGCTTGGTCCGCACCGAGACGTTTATCTCCGCGCGCTCGAGCTGTACCTTCTTGAACGGGTTGCCCATCAACAGCATTGCCGGCATCCCAGCCATGCCGATCCGGTCGCCTTCTATCATATCGCTCAGCACGAGCGTCTTCATGTCCTTCAGGTGAAGGGTCAGCTCGAACCAGATGGTGCGGCTCGAGAAGCCGCCCGGTTCGGCCGTGTCAAGCGCGTTGGAGAGCGCCATGTTGAGCAGAAGCGGCGTGATCTGTTCCTGCTGGATCATCTCGAGCTTGTACTTCGCTGTGTAGTCCGTGGCCTTGTTCTTGACCGTTATGTCCAGCGGCACCATGGGACAGGCCGGTCCGAACGTCCCCGTGCAGGCCGCCATGCGGTCCTGCGAGAACGTCCCGACCGCCTTCACCGTCGTGGCCATCTTGAACGAGCGGGACATGCTGGCCATGACCTGGTTGACATAGGCGGTCGTCATCGGCATGCAGATCTGGCCGCCGTCAAGCATGCTGTGCCCGAAGACGGCGAGCTTGTCGCCGTCGCGATAAGTTACCGTGCCGACCCCGTCGAGGCTCCAATCGCCGCGCATCAACTGAATCCCCACGGCCGATCCGGGCTCAAGCGGGATATCGAGGTCCATGTAGTGACCCGCCCCGCCACCGGCGAACGCATCGAGCCCGAGTTTCTCGAGCTCCGGCTTGAACCGTTTCAGCGTGCCGCAGGTTATGCCCGAGACCATGAGCGGGATCATGCACGGTTTCAACACGTCGTCTTCATAGCGAACCGGCTCATGGGGGAGGCGGCTCTGCTCGACGGGCCGTTCGAGCACCTCGAGCATCTTGTGGATGGGCGTGACTCCGGCAATCGGGTCTTTCGCGAACCCGACGAACCCGTAGGCCAGCGCGCCGGCAAGCCGGCCTTCGAGATAGATTGGGCTTCCGCTCATCCCGCCGATGATGTTCGCATGGTCGGTCACCGGGTGCGTGCACTTGATCATGATGATGTCCTGCTTCGGAAAGTAGTTTTTCAGGACATCGATCACTTCGACCTCGAACTTTTCGATCTCCGTGCCTTTGAAGACGGTCAGCCCGTACCCCTTCATTCCGGGCTTGATCTCATCGACAGCGATGAGCTCCGTCTTCTTCGGCGGCGCGGCCTCCTGCGCCGGCGCCACGAGCGGGACCGCCAACGCAGCCAGAAGCACGGCAATCGCGATGCCGGCTTTCCACTCATTGGTCATGGGCTATTCCCCCAACAATCGAGAATCGCAAATCCGAAATTGAACCTACTCCTCCTTAGACACCTTCCAGGTTTCCGACCGCTCCATGTTCCCTTTCCCCTTCATGCTCGTCTCAGCCGTGCCCACCCCCTCGAAGGACTGCTCTGTGCTCATTTCGAACGAGAAACTGCCGGAGAATTCATGCCGCGCCAGTTTCCCCTCTTCGAGACCGAGATCGAACTCTCCCGTGAGCTTGACGTTCATGGACATCTCACCGGACATGTCCTTAGTGGGCGAATCCTCCTCCCCTTCGGAATCGCCGGCGCCGCCGAGCATCGCCTTCGGGTCCAGCTCAACCTCGAGGTCCATCTTGAATGCGACCACGGCCCGATTCTTCCCCGTTTCTTCAACAACCTCTTTCAGCTTGCATTCCGCGGTTCCGCTGATCGAAGCGATCTTCATGTTGGGCATCGCCTCGCCGGAGCCCTGGAGCGAGCCGGAGAAGTACTTCTTGATCGCGTCCTCCGACGGGTTCCACGTCTCCCCGACCGCCACTTCCTTGCCCGGCAGCAGGTGGACCGGCCCCTCGTCCAACGTAACGAGCTTCGTCAGATCCTCCGGCAGACCTTCCTTGTCGCCCTCGACCTTTACATCGAGCGGTTCATCAGGATCGTCTGTCCGCTCGATGACGAGCGTCTTTCCGTCAAGCGGAGTGTCTTCCTTCTTTGTCTCCTCACCGCCCTCTTCGTTCTCGGTGGTCGTCGTTGTGGAAGAGGTCAGG
>JAVHLO010000052.1 GCA_031082105.1 Planctomycetota bacterium | reverse complement strand
GATGGCCTTCTTTCCGGCGGGCGTTTCGGGGTAATCCGTCGCGACCTCATCATACTCATCGATGATCGCGGTGATGTTCGTGGAAGTGGTCTGAGCCGACTCGAGGTCCTGCGCCTTGCCCAGCGCGCGCTCCGCCTTCTTCTCGTATTCCTCCGGACTCTCCTTTGCGCTGCCGCCGTCGGACGTGCCCGACTGACCGGAGCGTCCCGACAGGAACGAATACGCCATGTAGATGACGACGATGCCTACGACGACACCGACGCCGGTGATTGCATAGATGAGCGTTTTGTTCTTTGCCCTGAACTGGCCGACCGGACTGACGGCCTCAGGCGCATTCCGCGAAGGCAGGCCGGGCGCGGGCCGGCCGGGGACTCTCGGGGCCGTGACAGCGGCCATGAGCGCCTTGTCTCCAGAGACCGCGAGTATCGGTTTCGCCGATTTTTTCGGCGCGGCAACGTCAAGCACGAACTCGCCGCGCTTGGTCATTTGCGCGCTCACGACCCGCTCGACCTGGGCCCTGGTGAGGTATGATTTGGCGACCATTATGTCGCCCATGCGCTTCGAGACGCCGCGGGCCTTCAAGTTTCGCTGGATGGCGAGGCACTCGTCCGCCTGGGTCTCGTTGATGAGGCCCATTTCGGCGGCAACGTTACCGAACATCGACGCTTCGGAATCGGCGTCCTCGCGCATCATCTCGGCCGCGGCCACGTCCGCGGCCTTGTGTCCGCCGGAGAAATCGGTGCCGCAAACGGAGCACTTGGTTGTGCCGGGTTTCTCGTTATTGCCGCAGAGCGCGCATGTCAGTTGTCGCGCAGCTCCGGGCTTGCCGGACAAGACGGCCGGGATTGCGCCGGGGGCGGTGCTCTCGAGGAGGCTCGCAGGTTTGCCGAGGCGCACCTGTTCCTTCTTCAGTTCCTCATGCTGGTCCGGGCTGATCTTGCCGCGATCACGGAGGATGTTGCCGAGACGCGGCACTGTCGGGGCTTTCTTGGCTATCGCATTCTGCTGGACGGCGAGCGCCTCCTGGATGTCCGCGACGGAACAGAAGCCGCGCCGGATGGCCAGCTCGCCGTACCGCTTGTCCTCGTCGCGCACCAGCGTGTACTTCTGCATACTGACGATCTTCTGGACCTGTTCGGGGCTCATCACGCCCCTCTCTTCCAGAATCTCGCTCACGCTCTTCGCAATGCCCGCCTCCTGCAGGTCGCCCTGAACGCGTATTGCTTCCACCAGCTCGGGCTCATCGATGATCCCATGCTTGATGGCCAGCCTGCCGAAAATGAGATCAGCTTCACTCGCCACGGCCGTTCTCCTGTCGCTCCGGACTGCAAACGCCGTCCTGCCGGAGCAATGCGCGCCTTCGGATCAGCAACAAGTTCCCGGTGTTTGTTCCCAGGTGCCCGAGCACCGGCGCCAACAATCCCCCGCCAATATCGAACAGCCAGCCAAGGCCAAGACCGGCGATGAATGCGAACACAGGCCACAGTGCCACGCTGCCGGTCCACGGAATGTGGACGAGCGCGAACACGCAGGTCGTCAGCCACAGGCCCAGGACCGGCTGCATCGCCCCGCGAAAGAATATCTCCTCGCCGACCGCGCTGAGGACGGAAAGGACCACGATCTGACACTGTGTGAGGCCGCGTACCACCTGCGCGAACTCCCTCTCCATCCTTCGCGCCCAGTCGAACCGGCGAAGCATCAGTTCGCCGGAAAGAACGGCAACCGCCGCAAATCCGATTCCCGCGGCAATCGCCGCCGGCACGCGGGGCGGATCACCAATCCCGCCGACCGGACTCGCTCCGCGGAGGACACGCCATCCTATCCCCGCCGCGGCGAAGACGCCGTAGAGCGCGACGGCCAGAAGGACGATACGGCTTCCGGAAGGGCGCTCTCCGGCACAGGACCCCGTGGCTCGACAGGGCGTCACGTCCTCGACCCCCGATTTCGTATCGGCGAGGAAGCCGTCACCGTCCTGCATCGGATCTACCGCAAAAAGCCGCAAAACACGCATAATTCCAAAGAAAGCGTGCCCCTCTCCCCCCGAGTGGGAGAGGGCGCGGGTGAGGAGGCAGGACCTGTCGTCGCTTTCCAGCCTCCCGAGTGACGGTACAGCCGACATTCCGGCGGCAGAGTGCGGCTATACTTTGACAATCCTGTCCTTGTCGCGCGTCACGTTCCGCGCCGCGTTCCGTGAATCGAACACCAGCTTGCTGTTCGACACGATGAACTGGTAGTCGAAGGCCGTATGGTCGGTCGCTATCAGCGCGCAATCGTATCGCCGAAGCGCGGCCTTCGTGACGGGCACGGACTTCATCTCGAACCGGTAGTGTCGCGTCGGCGGCAGTTCCGGGATGTGCGGGTCGCTGTAGTCGACCCGGGCCCCATGCTCCCGGAGCAGTTGGATCAGCTTCAATGCGGGCGACTCGCGCATGTCGTCCACATCCCGCTTATACGCGACGCCGAGCAGCAGCACCCTGGTCCCCTTCAATGTCGCGCCGCGGGCGTTGAGCGCTTCGAGCATTTTGTGGACGACATAGTAGGGCATTGTAGTGTTGATTTCGCCCGCAAGCTCGATGAAACGCGCAGTGATATCGAACTGCCTCGCCTTCCATGACAGGTAGAACGGGTCGATCGGTATGCAGTGACCGCCCAGCCCGGGCCCGGGGAAGAAGGGCTGGTACCCGAACGGCTTCGTAGATGCGGCGCCGATCACCTCCCAGATGTCGACACCCATCCGTTCGAACACGACCTTGAGCTCGTTGACGAGCGCGATGTTCACGCACCTGTAAATGTTCTCGAGCAGCTTTGTGGCCTCCGCGACCGCGGTGGAAGAGACCGGGACGACCTTAGTTACGACGGCCCCGTAGAGCGCGCAGGCAAGCGACAGGCTCGTCTCGTCGTCCGCGCCGACGACCTTCGGAATCTTGTCGGTCGAGAAATCCGGGTTTCCCGGATCTTCGCGCTCGGGCGAGAACGCGAGGTAAAAGTCCTTTCCTGCCTTCAGTCCCTTTCTCTCAAGTATCGGGCGCACGACCTCGAGTGTCGTTCCGGGATACGTGGTGCTTTCGAGCACGACAAGTTGACCGGTCCTGAGCTCCGCGGCGATCGACTCGCTGGTATTGACTATGAATGAAAGATCCGGGTCCTTCGTCTCGGTGAGCGGCGTCGGCACGCAGATTATGATCGCATCGACCTGTTTCAACCGCTTGAAATCGCAGGTCGCGGAGAACTTCCCCGACCTGACGAGGTTCGCCACGACATGCGGCGAGATGTGCTTGATGTAGCTCTTGCCGCGGTTCAGCATGGAGACGCGCCCGGCGTCGATGTCGAAGCCAACAACGTGAAATCCCTTCGCGCAAAAAACCCGCGCGAGCGGAAGGCCAACGTATCCCATCCCGATGATCCCGACCCGCGCTTCGCCGCTGCGAACGGTCTTCAAGAGACGCATAAACCCACCTATCACAGAATGTACTTGCTGAGGTCCTCGTCTTCGACGATCCCCTTCACTCGTTCCCGAACATACTTCCGGTCGATCGATATCCTCTTCTTCTTCATATCGGGCGCGCCGAACGAGACTTCCTCGAGGAGCTGCTCCACTATCGTGTAGAGCCTGCGTGCGCCGATATTCTGCATGCTCGAGTTGACGCGCGCGGCCGTTTCAGCGATCTCATCGATCGCATCGCCCGCGAAGACAAGCTCCACGCTCTCCGTCTGGAGCAGCGCCTCGTATTGCTTCACGATCGCGTTTTTCGGCTCGGTCAGGATCCGCACGAAGTCGTCCTTGCCGAGACTCGACAGCTCCACCCTGATGGGGAACCTGCCCTGGAGCTCGGGGATCAGATCGGATGGTTTCGACACATGGAACGCGCCGGCGGCAATGAACAGGATGTGATTCGTCTGCACGGGCCCGTACCGCGTGACGACCGTCGCGCCCTCGATGAGCGGAAGCAGATCGCGCTGGACGCCTTCGCGGGAGACGTCCGGCCCGTGGGTCGGAAGGCTGGAGGCTATCTTGTCGATCTCATCGATGAAGATCACCCCCAGGTTCTCGGCGCGATTCACCCCTTCACGCGCGACCTTCTCTTTGTCGATGAGTTTCTCCGACTCCTGCATGGTGAGGGTGCGCATCGCCTCGGCAACCGTCACCTTCTTGACGCTGGAGCGCGTCGGGAACATGTTGCCGACGACATTCTGCACGTCGATGCCGAGCTCTTCGAGTCCTCCGCCGGAGAAGACCTGCATCATCGAGAACGGCCGCTCTTCGACGGAGAGTTCAATCGTCCTGTCGTTCAGCTCGCCCGCCCTCAGCTTCACGCAGAGCTTTTCCCGCGTGGCTTCCGCGGGCTCTTCCTGCGGGCCCGCCTCCTCCGTTCTGCGCTTCGGCGTTTTGGGGAGGAGCAGGTCGAGCAGTCTTTTTTCCGCGGCTTCTCTTGCGTGTTCCTCCACCTCCTTCATCGAGGACGACTTGACGCCGCTGACTGCGATCTCGACAAGGTCGCGGATCATCGTATCCACATCGCGGCCGTGATAGCCTACTTCCGTGTAGCGTGACGCCTCGACCTTGAGGAACGGCGCGCCCACGAGCCCGGCAAGGCGCCGGGCGATCTCGGTCTTGCCGACCCCCGTGGGGCCGATCATGATGATATTCTTGGGGGCGACCTCGTCCCGCAGCGCCGCGGGCAGCCGCTGTCGTCGCCATCGGTTCCGCAACGCGAGGGCCACGCTCCGCTTCGCCTTGTCCTGGCCGACGATGTACTTATCAAGCTCGTCGACTATCTTGCGCGGCGTGAGATGCGTGAGCGCTTCAACCACCGCCTCGCAGCCGCTTTCCCTGTCCGTTATCGGAATGTTCACGGGTTTCTCCGTTATATCTCGTCGATTTGGAGCCGGTCGTTCGTGTAGATACAGATTCCGGCGGTCACGTGGAGCGCCTCGGTGACGATCTCCTTTGCCGAGAGATCGGTCTTCCTGAGCAAGGCCCGGGCTGCAGCAGCGGCGTACGGCCCGCCGGAGCCGATCCCGACCACGCCGTCGTCGGGCTCGATCACGTCGCCGCTCCCGGAGATGATGAGCGAGACATCCTTGTCGACGACTGCCAGCAGCGATTCGAGGCGCCTGAGGAGCTTGTCGGTCCGCCACTCCTTGGCGAGCTCGATCGCCGCCTTGCGCACGCCGCCCTGGAACTTCTTCAGCATGCTCTCGAACCGCTCCATGAGCGCAAAGGCGTCCGCGGACGCGCCCGCGAAGCCCACGATGACCTTGTTTTCGTACAGCCGGCGGATCTTCGACGCGTCGTGCTTCACAACCGTGTCGCCGATCGTCACCTGGCCGTCGCCGCCGATCGCCACCTTCCCTTTGCATCTTACGGAGAGGATCGTTGTCATGTCAGGCACCTACTTCGGTTTGGTCGCGTCGCCACGGACTGATGAGATCACACCCGCCGCGGGGCTGCTCGGCGTCCCGTATTCCTTCTTCGGGATCCTGCCTGCCAGAAAGGCCGCGCGGCCGGCCTCGCAGGCCAGCTTCATCGCGCGGGCCATCAGCACCGGGTCCCTGGCAAGCGCGATGCCGGTGTTGAGCAGGACGCCATCCGCCCCAAGCTCCATCGCCACCGAAACGTCGGAGGCCGTGCCGACGCCCGCGTCGACGATGACAGGCACGGTCAATCGTTCGATGATGAGGCGGACGTTCAGCGGGTTCAAAATGCCCAGCCCCGAGCCGATCGGCGCGCCCAGCGGCATCACGCTCGCCGCACCCGCATCCTGGAGCCGCAGCGCGGAGATCAGGTCGTCGTTCGTATACGCGAGGACCGTGAAGCCCTCCGATACGAGCTGCTTCGTGGCCCTCACCGTTTCCGCCGTGTCCGGGTACAACGTCTTTTCGTCGCCCAGCACCTCGAGTTTGACCAAATCGGACAGCCCGGCCTCGCGCCCGAGCCGCGCGGTCCGGATGGCATCATCGGCCGTGTAGCAGGCCGCGGTGTTTGGAAGGAGCGTGTAGCGCTTCGGATCGATGAAGTCGAGCATGCATCCCTTGCCGCGTTCAGCGAGGTTGATGCGCCGGACGGCAACCGTCACGCACCGCGCGCCGGAGGCTTCGAGCGCCTTGACCATCACCTCGTTCGAAGGGTACTTACCCGTGCCGACAAAGAGGCGCGAGGCGAACTCGTGGGCGCCGATCTTCAGCTTGGCGTCGGGACTTGTGTCCGCGCACGACGTTGCAGTCATGTCACGATTCCTTCCCGCCATCCGGCTATCCTCCGCCGACGAACGTCACGATTTCGAGCACGTCGCCCTGTTTCAACTTGACGTTCGAGAACTCCTGTCTCGCAACGAGCGCGCGATTCAATTCGACCGCCACGGCGCCGTCCCGTATTCCCAGCGCGAGCAGGAGGCCGCTCAGGCTTTCGCCTTCCGGAATGGAACGCGACTCGCCGTTAACGGTCACGAGGATATTCGCTGCGCCGTCGATCATGTCGATGCATTATAGCCGACTATGGCGACAATATCAAGAAGAAGAGTGCGGTCGGAAGCGAGCAATTCTCGGAGATTCTGCTTGACAAATGAGGAGCGCCGGCATCTGGGAGCGCCGGCATCCTTGCCGGCAGTCCGCACAGGCGCCCGCCTTCTGTCATTCCCGCGCAAGCGGGAATCCAGCCAGACGCGGAAGGCCCGGTCTACATGTCATGCCCCGACGCCTCGGGGCATCTCCTACACGGAGGACTCTGTCATTCCCGCAACCGTGAATCCAGACGCGGCTGGCCGCTCCCTCACGGTCGCGGCTCTGTTCCCTCGGGCGCGCCGCCGCGCAATGTACCGCCGGCATCCCTGCCGGCAGTCTTCGTGCGATTCTCTGCGAGATTCGCGCCACATGCCGGTTCCTGCCGCCAGGGAGGGCGGCGGTCCCGGAACAGGCGAAAATAAAGGTGATCTGATTTCACAAAATGCACTTGAAAAGCGGTCGCGCGGGGGCTACAATTATGGTATATTGTGTTCCATAGGCCGGAACGAGGCGACCTGCGATTCCAAGTCTCGGTTGAGGGGTATGTCCATGCGGTTCAAGTGGTTGATGGGCGCGGCGCGTCACAAGGCGATATGGGGGGCAGTTACGCTTGCCTGCCTGACGATACTCGTCTCCTCGCTCGATGAACGCCGCGCCTGCGCGGAAGGCCCGCCCAGCGCCTCAAGCCAACTCGACACGAAAGCAAAACTCACCTCCGTCTACGCGTCGCCAGACCCGTTCTCCCCTGCGCAATGTACCGCGGGCTCTGGGAGCGCCGGCATCCCTGCCGGCAGTCTCACTATCACCATCCGCGGCGCAAACAGCCCCGTCGACGGACTCGGCGGCAACTCGCAACAACACGAGTTCTTCAACCAGGTCACCGTCGAGGTCAAAGACCCCGACGGTGCGACCGTCCGCACGCTGCAAGGGAGTTTCCAACTCCAGCATCCGATCTCCACACGGAACGACACGCCAAACAACCCCATCTGGGTGCCGTTCGAGTACACCATCGAGTGGGACGGGACCGCTTTCCCCCTTCCTCCGGGTGAGGGTGAGGGCGGCGGCTCCCCTCTCCCTTTGGGAGAGGGCGAGGGTGAGGGTCTTCATCTACACCCCCGGCTCCGGTCCGTCCGGGTACGTACCCGGACACTCTTGGCCCGGCAGGCGTCTCGCCCTCCCCGGGCGTCTGGATTCCCGCTTCCGCGGGAATGACAGTTTCCGACTCAGCAAAGGTGAAATCCCAGTACTGACGCTCGTGAACGGCGCCGCTCTCGGCGGAGACCACGGCATAATGTCCCGGCCTCAGCAGCTTCACTCCCTTGAAGAGCGTGCCGTCCGTGAAGATGTTCTGGAACGTAAAATACTCGAGCAGGTGCGGAAGGCTGACCTCCACACTGAACGCCGGATGTTTCAAGAACGCCTTGATCTCCGACGCGAAGAGAAGCGTCGCGCCGATCTGAGTGTAGTAGAGCGGTTTGATCCCGTACCGGTCCCGCGCGAGGAATAGCTCCCGCCGGCGCCTGTCCCACACCGCGAACGCGAACATCCCGTTGAACCGGTCGAGACACCTCGCGCCCCACTCCTTGTACGCGTGCAGAACGACCTCCGAGTCCGTCCGCGAGCGAAACCGATGGCCCTTCGACTCCAGTTCCGCGCGAAGCTCGCGGAAGTTGTAGACTTCGCCGTTGTAGGTGATCGTGAGGTTGCCGTCCGGGGTCGACATCGGCTGGCGCGCGGCAGGGGAGAGGTCAATGATCGCGAGCCTGCGATGCCCCAACCCGATCATTCCGTCCACGAAGTGGCCCTCCCCGTCCGGGCCGCGGTGCGCGAGCGCGTCGGTCATCGCGCGCAGCGTCGCCTCGGCAACGGGTTCGCCGCTCGTGTTCAGGATGCCTGCTATTCCGCACATACTCTCGATTTTGGATTTTAGATTGTGGATTTTGGATTTTGTCGGGATCCGGGGTCCGGATCACAGCCGAGCCGCGACCGGCAGTACCAGTTCGTCGCGAGGTCGAATACAACCCCCTGAATCTCAAGGCCGCAGCCGCGATCCCGACCGCAGTCGGGGCCCCTTTGCTAAGGGGGACTTGTGTCAACACATTCTCGCAACGCGCGGATCACCCTGTCCTGCTCGGCGATCGTCATCTGCGGATAGAGCGGCAGGGCGAGGCTGAGCCGGTCGGCGGCCAGCGCGTTCGGATAGTCTTCGGGCCGCAGGCCGTACCTACTCCGGTAGTACGCGAGACAGTGCACGGCGTGCGTCCCCTGGCGTGTAGCGATCCCGTGCGCGGCCAGGCTCTTCATCAGTCCGTTGCGGCGCGCGTGCAGGAGCCGCAGCTCTCGGCGGTCAGGCAGCGTCATCTGCCGGGGCAGCGCGAGCAGCACGTAGGACTGATATCCGTGCACGCAGTGCGCAGGCGTCCCCGGCAGGCGGAACTCCTGCAGGTCGCCGAGCGCGTTCTCGTACCGCCTTGCAAGCGCGCGCTTCCGCTTGAGTATCCAGTTCAACTTCGCGGCCTGAGCGCAGCCGAGCGCTCCCTGGATGTCCGTCATCCTGTAGTTGTAGCCGGCTGCATTGTACTCCGGCAACAGAAGCCCACCGGTCTTGTGGCGCGCAAGATCGGTGATTTCGGCCCCGTGGTCTCGGAGCTTCCTCACCGCGCCCGCAACGGCGGCCTTGTTCGTCAAGACCATCCCGCCTTCGCCGGTCGTAATCGACTTTCGGGGATGAAAACTGAGGCAGCCCGCATCGCCGAACGTCCCCGCGTGCCGGCCGCGGAAGAACGCGCCGATCGCGCACGCGGCGTCTTCGATGACGCGGAGCGGCCGTCGCGACAAAGACGATTCTACCGCTCCCTCACGGTCGCGGCACTGATTCCGGCGGTCGCGACTCTGTTCGGCATGAAGTCGGCCTCCGCGTGCAATTCGCATCACGCCGTCCATGTCGGCCGTCAGGCCGAAAAGGTGCACGGGCATGATCGCCTTCGTCTTCCGTGTGACGACGCGTTCGATCCGTGTGACGTCAATATTGAACGTGTCGAGGTCGATATCCGCGAACACGGGCCGCGCCCCGGTGTGCTCGACAACGTTCGCGGTCGCCACGAACGTGAAGGCCGGCACAATCACCTCATCGCCCGGCCCGATGCCGCAGGCGAGCAACGCGAGATGGAGCGCAGTGGTGCACGACGTGGTGGCGACGGCGCATCGCGCGCCCGTGAACCGCGCAATGGCGTTCTCGAAGGCCGCGACTCTCGGGCCCTGGACCACCCAGCCGGAATCGAGCGGCTCAAGGACCGCCCTGCGGTCGTTGGCGTCAAAACAGGGTTTGGTGATCGGGATATCAGCCATAGTGTGTATTCCCCGTTTGCCGGCGGCGCAACGCCGGAAATCCGCGCCGTTCGGACATCAGGGCTGAGGTCCGAAGGTTCGTTCGGTGAAACGAAGCCGCGCCCGGGAAGAAAGGTCAAAGCTGCGGCTTTGACGCTCCAGAGCATGCGGCCATTGCGACGCGATAGACTCCCGCTGGATCATTGATGTCCACTGTCCGCCGCCTCTTTGCCTCCAAGCTTCAGAGACTGCCTGCTGCCTGCTGCTTACTGCCTCCGGCCGTGCGCCCCTTTTTCCGACCTGCGCCACTCGATCACGCGCCGCAGGCCCGCCTCGTTCGGCGTGGTCGCCGTGAAACCCAGCACCTCCGAGGCCTTCTTCGGGCACCCGAACCGGCGCACGACCAGTCTCGCATCGCGCGGCTCGTAGACCGGCGCAAGCTTGCTGCCGGTGATCTTGAGAATGGTATCCAGCAGCTCGCGCAGGGTCGTCTCCTTCCCGCTCGCGATATTGAAGAAGTCGCACTCGATCTCGCTCTTCAACGCAATGATATTTGCGCGCGCCACGTCTTCCACATACACCAGATCGAGCGTCGCGCTCCCGTCCCCGAGTATCACCGGCGCCTCGCCGGCGTCGAGCTTGTTCAGGAAGTTCATGATGACCATCACGTACGCCGACCGGAAATCCATCCGCGGCCCGTAGGCGTTCAGATACCGCAGGCCGACGACTTTCAAACCGTGTTTCTTGTGGAAGGCGCGCATGATCTGCTCGTCGGCGACCTTCGTCGCCCCGTAAAAGAGGTCGTTGTTGAACGGGTGAACCTCGTCGGTGGGGAAATAGGAGCCGTTTCCGTAGACGGAGGAAGAAGACGCGGCCACGATCTTCTTCACGCCCGCGTTCACGCAGGCCTCAAGGACGTTGAACGTGCCCAGAATGTTGACGGAAATCGCCTTCCTGGGCTCCGCCTCGCATTCCAGCAGCCAGAGGGCGGCCTCGTGGAAGACGTAGTCGACCCCGGCCATGTGCTGCGCGAGCTTTTCGCACTCGAGGATATCGCCCTTGACCACCTCGACGCGCCCGTTGGCCCTGGCCCAGACAAGGTTGTTCTCCGAGCCGCGGACGAAGTTATCGTAGACGACGACGTTTGCGCCCTCCTTGACCAGGGCATCGACGATATGCGAGCCGATGAACCCCGCGCCGCCGGTCACGAGGACCTTACTTCCCTTGAGCATCTTGGAGTCTTGAGACATGGACGGCAAAGAGCAAAGAGCGAAGAGCAAAGGGCAAAGAGCAAAGGGCACGGAGTCGGAGGCCGAAAGCGACGAGGCTCTCCGCCGATGTTCATTTTTTGAACATCATCGGGATTCTACTCGTTGCCGCGCCGTTTGTCAAGAAAAATCGGTGATTGTTCAACTCAGGGGGGCGAATCGAATTTCATGAATGGGTCCGGGCAGCGGCCCGCCCCCAACCATCGAGCCCGGACCGTTCATGAAGCACAGAGACACGAAGACACAAAGTCGTACAAAGCGTGGAATCCGGTAGTGTCTCACGAGTTCCGGGTCTGATATTCTGTTGGCGCAGCCCTCATACTCAGAGGCTGTCTGTCGGACCGAATGGAGCGCGTGTTTTGCTCTTTCCGGTGCAGCTTCGTATCTTTGTGTCTTGGTGCTCAAGAGTCCGGGCTATTGTCTTGATGTGCTGCGGCCGCGATGCCCGACGGCACACTTTAAAATGTGGTTTGGGATTTCAAGGCACTCAGCGTACCACTGACGCCGGGCGACCGGTCCGCCACGGCCCGCCGCAGGTCGGGAAGACACTGCCTTCATGCGCCCGCGCCGGATCGGCGGCGATAGCCTTCCGCGTCTCAGCGATCATGGTTCGCACGGTCTTTCTGAGGACGGGATGGACGAACCGCGGCGCCACCTCAAACAGCGGAATGAGCACGAAAAGCCGCGTGTGCATTCGGGGGTGGGGGGCGGTGAGGTTGCGGCTCGTGATTCTGTGGCGGCCGAAGGAGAGGATGTCGATGTCGAGCGTGCGCGGCGCCCACTTTGCGGCCGGCCGCTTCCGCCCGAGCCGGAACTCGATCTCCTGCAGCCTGGCCAGCAGCTCGAGAGGGGTGATGTGCGACTCGACCTTCACGACGGCGTTGAGGAACCTGCCCTGGGTTGGCCCGCCAACCGCATCCGTCTCCCAGACACGGGAGCAGGCAAGAACGCGCACACCGGCAGTCTTGGCGAGCACCGACACGGCGCGGGTCAGGTTCCTGCGCCTGTCGCCGAGGTTGGAGCCGAGGGCAAGGTACGCGGTCGTCATCGGGGTTCTTCGGAATCGTGCTCACCCTCGGCCAGATCGGTCCTGGTGGGTGCGGGGCGAACGCCCGAGCCCAGTTTGCGGGACAGGTGCTTGCGCCGCCAGAAGTAGTAGGAGATCGGGCCCGAGAGAATGTAGGAGGCAAACACAAACGCCGCGGAAACCTCCGGGCCGATGGCCAGCACAACGAGGAGAAGAAGGGCGAGTTGGACGAGCCGGAAGAGCGGCGTGCGCCGCGTGAGAAACCGGTTCAGCACGTGCACGTAGGACAGCCTGCTCACCATGAGGACGCCGCACCCGACGGCAAGAAACGGGAGCGCGTATGCGATCGCCTTGGGCAGGAACCACAGTGTCCGGCTCACCTCGTGCGCTAGCGGCGGCGTGCTCGCCGCCACGGTTGAAGACGGTACGTCGCGGAGAAACAGGAGGAACATGAAACACAGGACCATGGAGACAACGAACCCCGCCGCCCCGGGCGAGGGGAGGCCTTGGAAGACCTCATGGCTCTCAGACTCAGCCACATGTTCCACATTGAACCGGGCCAGCCGCAGTATGGCGCAGGTCGCGTAGAAAACGGAACACAACCAGATGAACTTCGAAGGGTACGAGCAGACAGCCTCATGG